>NZ_JBHLWA010000047.1:0-10376 GCF_042433085.1 Gallibacterium melopsittaci | reverse complement strand
ATAATTACCAACTTTTTTGTCCTATAGACAATGAAAATAGATAAAGACCAACTTTTTTGTCCTATATGCCTTTCTTTTTCTCTCTCCATCCATTAACTATTAACTGCTTACATAAAAAAATCAGCCAACATTACTGATAATGTTGACTGATTTAACACACTAAATGTGATGACTAATTAATTTTGTGTTGCTTGAATTGCGGTTAATGCAATGGTGTAAACAATATCATCAACTAACGCACCACGTGATAAGTCATTCACTGGTTTACGCATACCTTGTAGCATTGGTCCAATAGAGATTAAATCTGCTGAACGTTGAACAGCTTTATAAGTTGTATTACCGGTATTTAGATCTGGGAAGATAAATACGGTCGCTTTACCTGCTACTGGTGAATTTGGTGCTTTAGAACGTGCTACATCTTCCATTACCGCAGCATCATATTGTAATGGACCATCGATAATTAAATCTGGGCGTTTTTCTTTCGCTAAACGAGTCGCTTCTTTCACTTTATCCACATCTGCCCCTTTACCAGAGGTTCCTGTTGAATAAGAGATCATCGCAACACGTGGCTCAATACCAAAGGCTTTTGCAGAATCGGCAGATTGAATCGCAATTTCGGATAACTCTTCTGCGGTTGGGTTAGGGTTAATCGCACAGTCACCATATACCAATACTTGATCTGGTAATAACATAAAGAAAATTGACGATACTAATGAGCTGCCTGGTGCAGTCTTGATTAATTGAAGTGGTGGACGAATCGTATTGGCTGTGGTATGTACCGCACCAGAAACAAGCCCATCAACTTCATTCGCTTCAAGCATCATTGTGCCAAGCACTACAGTATCTTCGAGTTGTTCACGTGCTAATACTTCGGTCATACCTTTGTTTTTACGTAACTCAACTAAACGAGCAACATAATTTTCACGCACATCCGCAGGATTAATAATGGTAATGCCTTTACCTAATTGAATACCTTGTGCTTCTGCTACACGAGCAACTGCTGTTGGATCAGCCAATAATACACATTCTGCAATACCACGTTCTGCACATAATGATGCAGCCTTAACAGTACGAGGTTCATCCCCTTCTGGTAACACAATACGTTTTTTCGCATTACGTGCTAATTCAGTTAATTGGAAACGGAATGCAGGTGGTGATAAACGGTGTACTCTTGAAGTTGTTTCGATTAATGAATGGATCAACTCTTTATTAAATTGTTGTGCCATATAATCTTTAATTGCTTCAATACGCTCTTTATCATCAATTGGTACTTCAAGATTAAAACTTTGTAGGCTTAATGCAGTTTGCCATGTTGTTCCTTCAACACGGAAAATTGGTAAACCAGTTTCAAATGCACGTTCACAAAGTTTAGCTACATGATTTTCTAGACGATAGCCACCAGTTAATAACATTGCACCAATTTCAATTCCGTTCATTGCTGCTAACGCAATCGCAACAATCACATCTGGACGGTCTGCAGAAGTCACTACTAAATTACCTGGTTTAAGGTGTTCGATTACATGTGGTAGGCTTCTTGCACAGAACGTAATCCCACGGATACGACGTTTATTAATTTCCCCTTCTCTTAAGATTGATGCCCCTAAATGACGAGCAATATCAATCGCACGGCTCGCAATCAATTCTGGATTCCAATCAATACACGCTAATAAGCGAATTGGGCTTTGATCAAATAATTTTTGTACAGCTTGAACATTAACACGACTATGTTGGAAAGAATCAAAAATTTCTGCAAGATCTGGACGAGTACGACCATTTTCATCCGTTGGTGCATTAAATTTATTAATTACCACACCTAATAAATTTGGATTATATTTACCGCCAAATTGTGATGCTGCTGCCTCTACACGTTCCTTTAATTCTGCTGGTGTATCGGTTGCTGGTGCTGAAACTAAAATAATTTCTGCATCTAATGCTTGCGCAATACGGTAGTTAATACTGTTAGCGTAAGAATTTTTACGGGTTGGAATTAACCCTTCTACAACCACAATTTCATTATTTCTCGCTAAAATTTGATGACGTTCAACAATCTTTTCCAATAAAACATCAGTTTGGTTTTGCCCGATCATATTTTCTGCTTCACTAAGCATAAATGTTTTTGCAGTATCAATTGTTGGGCTTTGGTAAAGAATAGAAGTGGTTCTGTCTAATGTGTCTTCACCACTAATTGGTTGCGAAATTGGTTTCATAAAACCAATTTTAGCACCTTGTTGTTCAAGGGCTTGAATTAAACCTAAACTCACACTGGTTAAACCAACACCAGTACTAATTGGAATAAGAATAATTGTTCTGGACATAATAACCTTCTTACTAAGGAATAAAAAATAAACTGCCGATAGATCTATCGGCAGTCGCGAGAATTATTTTTTGATACAAAGACGTGCAGTATCTTGTGCAATCACAAGTTCTTCGTTCGTTGGAATCACCATTGCTACTGGAGAACCTTCGGCTGTGATAATACCTTCATTACCGAAACGAGCTGCAAGATTACGTTCATTATCTAATTGGTAACCAAATACTTTTAAATGTGCCAATGTTAATTCGCGAACGTGAGCAGAATTTTCACCAATACCACCAGTAAAGACAATCGCATCAAGTGGTTCACCTACTGCTGCCATATAACCACCGATATATTTCGCTAAACGGTAGCAATAAACGTCTAAAGCACGCTTCGCAGCAACTTCTTTATCATAATTATCTTCTGCATAACGACAGTCGCTAGTTACTTCGGTTAAACCAAGTAAACCAGATTTTTTGGTAAGCGTTTGTTCAATTTCATCCATGCTCATGCCTAATGTTTTCGACATAAAGAAGGTTACTGCTGGGTCAACATCACCACAACGCGTTCCCATTACTAAGCCTTCTAATGGCGTTAAACCCATTGAGGTATCTACACATTTACCATGACGAATCGCTGAAACAGAACCACCATTACCTAAATGACAAGTAATAACATTTACTTTATCTTCAGCAACATTTAAGCGTTTTGCTGCTTCTTTAGTTACATAGTAATGGCTAGTACCATGTGCCCCATAACGACGTACACCGTGTTCTTTATACATTGAGTAAGGTAACGCATAAAGGAATGCTTCTTCAGGAATAGTTTGGTGGAATGCAGTATCAAAGACAACAACATTCTTATCTTTTAATTCAGGGAACATTTTGAAAGATTCTTCGATCCCGATTAAGTGTGCTGGATTGTGTAATGGTGCAAATTGAATGGCATCACGAATACCTTCGATAACACTTTCATCAACAATGGTTGAAGCTGTAAAACGTTCACCACCGTGTACAATACGGTGCCCAATCGCGGCAATACTATCTTTAAGAGATGGATCCAATGGGAAAATATGTTTAACAATAAAATCAAGTGCTTCACTATGTGCTGCACCTGCACCTAATTCTGCATTTCCTTTTTCACCATGTAATTTCCATTTAATACGTGCATCTGGAAGATGGAACGCTTCTGCTAAACCAGATAACTTCTCTTCTCCAGTTTCAGGATTTAGAATTGCAAATTTTAAAGAAGAACTTCCACAGTTAAGAATAAGAATAAGATTTTGCGTCATTGAAATAACCTATCTCTTGTTGAATGAATAGTAACCTGTTTTGCTTAAACAAGGGCCCGTTTTAATTGGCGGATAGGATACACTGTTATGACAAAAAAATAAATTTCCAGACTTAGCAAAAATCAAAAAATTTTTAATTTTTATAAAAAAAGTGTAATTTAGTACCTTTAATTTAAACAATTTCACGAAACCATATGCTATTTAAAACTATTCGTCAGGGCATAAATTATGCCAATGCTTGGAAAAAGATTTCTGGGATAAAAAAATTGAATATGATTTTTCCTGAGCCACGTATCATTAAAGCAACTTATTTCTCGCAACAGTTATTAATGCCTTTATTGCTTTTTACTTTGGGATGGCAATATTTTGTGCTGGGATATTCTATTGGGAGTATTGCTAGTACCTTAATTACAACGTTATTTATTATTTCACTGCCACTACAAGGATTTTACTGGTTAGGTAAACGTTCACGGAAAGTGTTAAGCACAGCAACATTGCATTGGTATGAAAAAATTTATCATCAAGTCCTGCTCCACGAAGCATTATTGCCTATGTCGGATAGGCCAACCTTCAATGATTTAGTTTTGTTGTTACAAAAAGCAGAAAAACGCTTAGATGCGTCTTTCTGGGAGGAAATTTAACAAATTGATTGGGAGAAAATGTTATTTTTTATCATGCTGCCAACGTTCGGCGGCATCATCATCGCTCGCTCGACTTTCTAACCAACGATCACCTTGTTGAGTGGTTTCTTTTTTCCAAAAAGGTGCTTTCGTTTTTAAAAAATCCATAATAAATTCATTTGCTTGATAAGCACTCCCACGATGAGCCGAACTCACCGCCACGGCAACGATTTCATCACCAGTATAAAGTTGACCAACTCGATGGACAATATAAATACGTTGTAATTGCCAACGAGCTGCAGCTTGATCTGCAATTTCTCGTAATGCCTTTTTAGTCATTGCTGGATAATGCTCTAGATATAATCCCGACACGGAATCGCCTAAATTCATATCTCGCACTTTACCAATAAACAACACTGTTGCCCCTGTTTCAGGCAATGCTGCTGTCCATTGATAAATTTTATTTTGATCAAAAGGTTCAGATTGGACGTGAATTTGAATATCAGTCACATCAACCTCCTGTAACAGGTGGAAAAAATGCGACCTCATCACCTGATTTTAAAGGCGAAGATAGCGGCACCAAATTTTGATTGACCGCAGCGAGAATACGTCCTGAATTTAATGCTAATTCCCAGCGATCGCCTCGTTGACTTAAGGCTTGACGTAATGCTTCAACATCTTGATATTCAGCAGCCACAGTCAGTTCTGCTTCACCAATTAACTCTCGAGTTTGTGCAAAAAATACAACTTTAATCATGACTATTCTGCCTTAAAATGTCCTGACTTACCGCCTAATTTTTCTAATAGGCGAATTCCTTCAATCCGCATATCTTTTTGTACTGCTTTACACATATCATAAATTGTTAAAGCTGCCACAGAAGCAGCAGTTAATGCTTCCATCTCTACGCCTGTTTTAGCGGTTAATTTGCAATAACTTTCAATTCTAATGCGGTTATGTTCAGGTTCTGCAGTTAATGATACTTCAACTTTACTTAATAAGAGGGGATGACAAAGTGGGATTAACTCCCAAGTTCGTTTAGCGGCTTGAATACCGGCAATACGTGCAGTAGCAAACACATCACCTTTATGATGTTTCCCATCAATAATCATCGCCAATGTTTCTGCTGACATTAACACATACGCTTCGGCTCTCGCTTCGCGTACGGTATCGGCTTTTGCTGAAACATCGACCATATTGGCTTCGCCAGAATGATTGATATGCGTAAATTGATTCATAATAATTCCGTTATTGATTAACCGCCAATAGAAGCAAGGTGATTACGCACGCCACTATCTCCTTGATGAAGAAAATGATGTTCACGTTTTCCTTGTAATGCTTCGATTAGCTGTTGTTGTAATTCAAATTGTTGATTGTCGTCTTGTAACCATTGACGAATATCGATTCCTGCTTCGCCAAATAAACAGAGATGTAATTTTCCTTGGGCCGACACACGAAGTCGATTGCAGCTTGCACAAAAATCCTTTTCATACGGCATAATCAAGCCTATTTCACCGACATATTCTGGATGTTTAAAGACTTGTGCAGGACCATCAGTATGATGTTTAACTTGTAACTGCCAACCAGATTCCAATAAACGTTGTTTCAATACCATACCGGATAGATGGTGTTGATGAAAGAAGCTATCCATTTCTCCTGTTTGCATCAACTCAATAAAACGCATTTGAATTGGTTGATCTTTGATCCAGTGCAGAAAGGTTTCAAAGCCTTGTGTATTTAGATTTTTCATTAAAACGGCATTGACTTTAACTTTGTCATATCCCACTGCAAACGCACGTTCAATACCTTGTAGAATTTCAGCCAATTTATTTTCACCTGTAATTAACTGAAATAAGCGAGGATCTAAACTATCTACACTAACATTTATCGAATCAACACCAGCAGCTTTCCAATCCGCTACGTCTTTTGCCATACGATAACCATTGGTCGTTAATGCGATCTTTTTAATTTCATGCTGCTTACGAATTGCTTCAACAATTGATAAGAAATCTTTTCGTAAAGTTGGCTCACCACCTGTAATACGCACTTTTTCTGTGCCTAGTTGAGCAAATGCACGCACTAAACGTTCTATCTCCACGACACTTAAAAATATCCGTTTATCACTTGGTGGCTGATACCCATTTGGTAAACAGTAATTACATTTGAAATTACAGACATCTGTAATGGAAAGACGAAGATAAAAATATTGCCGATTAAAGTTATCAATTAATCGATCTTCTGAAGATATGATTTGGCTATATGATTGCATAAACACCTTTCTAAATACGAGGGGATAGACCGTTTCCAATCTATCCGTGAAACACTGTTATGTGTTTGGCATAGCCACCATATTGAGAATGATTTTATCAACTTAGGTAAACTAGCTCGGAGTATGCTAAAAATTTAAGTAAATTGTAGAATTTCAACAAACGAGTTGCAATAACCTATTGATGTTATCCAATAGGTTATTCATCTATTTTTTGCGCTCGATCCATTTTCCATCAATATAATCCACAATCCATTTTGTTGCTTTGCCATCTTTTTCAGAATTCACATATTGGCGTTTTTCTTTACGACTAAAGCGAATCACAGCTGGATTACCTTCAGGATCTTGTTGCGGTGCATCCGCTAAATACTGTAACTTCTCTGGCAAACGTTCCCGATATTGTGCTAATTCTGCCACTTTTGCAGGACGAGTTTCACGTGATTTTGGAAAATTATGTGCCGACATAAACACACCACTTGCACCATCACGCAACACAAAATAAGCCTCAGAATTTTCACATTTTAATTCTGGGAAATGAATTGGATCTTCTTTTGGTGGTGCAACTTCCCCATTTTTCAAAATTTTACGGGTATTATCACATTGTGTACACGCCATATACTTCCCAAAACGCCCCAATTTAAGATGCATATCAGCACCACACTTATCGCATTCTACGACTGGGCCATCATAACCTTTAATCTTAAATTGACCTTCTTCGACCACATAGCCATCACAATTTGGATTGTTCCCACATACATGTAATTTACGATGCGCATCAATTAAATAACTATCCATGGCAGTACCACATTTTGGACAACGCTTACGATCCATTAATGCCTTAGTTTCGGAATTATCATCTAAAACATTTAATAATTCGGCTTCAGGAATTAAGTTAATCGTGGTTTTACAACGCTCTTTTGGCGGTAGTGCATATCCTGTACAGCCTAAGAATACACCTGTACTTGCAGTACGAATTGCCATTGGTCGACCACAAGTCGGGCATGGAATATTGGTTTCTACTAAGTGATTTAACTTCATTCCACCCTCAAGCTCATCTAATTCAGCTTGAGAAAGTTGAGTAGAAAAATCCTTAAAGAATTGATTTAACTGTTGTTTCCAATCTGCTTTACCTTCAGCAATTTGGTCTAATACATCTTCCATATTGGCGGTAAAGTCATAATTCATTAAATCTGCAAACGATTCATTGAGGCGATCAGTTACAATTTCACCCATTTTTTCTGCATAAAAACGGCGATTTTCCGTACGCACATAACCACGTTCCTGAATAGTCGAAATAATTGAAGCATACGTTGATGGACGACCAATTCCTCGTTTTTCTAACTCTTTTACCAAAGCCGCTTCAGTATAACGTGCAGGTGGTTTAGTAAAGTGTTGACTTGGATTTACTGCAACAAGATGTAATGTTTCCCCCTGTTTGACTTCAGGTAACACACGATCTTCCGCACTTTTACTCATTGGTGGCAATACTTTCGTCCAACCATCAAAGCGTAATACACGTCCTTTTACTTTTAACGTATAGTCCGCTGCAATCGCAGTTAATGTTGTTGAATCATAATTCGCTGCCGTCATTTGACACGCTAAGAATTGACGCCAAATTAAATCATATAAGCGAATAGCGTCTTTTTCCATTCCTTGCAAATCATCCGCTTTTAAATTGATGTCTGATGGACGAATCGCCTCGTGAGCTTCTTGTGCATTCTCTTTACTTGAATAAAAGTTTGGTTTTTCTGGCAAATAGGCTGCACTAAAATTCGTAGAAATATAGTTGCGTACCATTGCTAACGCCTCTTGACTCAAATTCGTTGAATCGGTACGCATATAGGTAATATAACCTGCTTCATAAAGACGCTGTGCTAATAGCATCGTCTTTTTCACACCAAAACCTAAACGGGTACTTGCAGTTTGTTGAAGTGTAGAGGTAATAAAAGGTGCTTTTGCTTTGGATTGGGTTGGCTTAGTTTCAACTTCCGTGACAACGTAATGTGCTTTTTCTAATTCGGCTACTGCTTGTTTTGCTGCTTGTTCATTTGCAATTTGTAACGCCTTACCTTGATAATGTGTAACCTCAAACGGTAAAGGTTGTTGTGCCGTATTTTGTGTATCTACCTCAATTTCCCAATACTCTTCAGGTTGGAAAGCTTTAATTTCACGCTCACGCTCAACCAAAAGTTTTACTGCAACAGATTGCACTCGTCCAGCAGATAATCCGCGAGCAACTTTTTTCCATAATAATGGAGACACCATAAACCCAACAACTCGATCTAAAAAGCGACGAGTTTGTTGTGCATTGACTCGATCCATATTTAATTGTTCTGGTTTACTAAATGCTTGAGTGATCGCATTTTTCGTAATCTCATTAAACACGACGCGACTAAAACGCTCATCTTCACCACCAATCACTTCTCGTAAATGCCATGCAATCGCTTCTCCTTCTCTATCCAAGTCGGTCGCAAGGTAAATATGATCGGATTTTTTCGCTAACGATTTGAGATCAGCAACCACTTTTTCTTTATCTGGCAAAATTTGATAGTTAGCCTGCCAATTATTATAAGGATCGACCCCCATTCGTTTGACTAAGGCATTATGCTCTTTTTTCTGTTTGATTTTTGCCTTCTCTTCTGCACTTAGTCCTTTTGTTGAAATTGCTTTTGCCTTTTCACCAGTGGCACTGCCAGAGGTTGGTAAATCGCGAATATGTCCCACACTAGACTTAACGATATAATCATTACCTAAATATTTATTGATGGTCTTGGCTTTTGCTGGTGATTCAACAATAACTAATGACTTACCCATAATTAAACCTGATTTGCTCTTCTATAATATAAAAACATCAATACTTTTAGCCCCATCTCGCTGATAAATCACAAGATGTTCTATCAAATTATGTATGTGATAAATGTTGAGATGAAGTTCAAAGGAAAATTTTAGTTCGCAACAATAACAGCAAATATCCAAGATAACAAGATGAAGAAAAACAAAATGATGAAAGTTACACAGCAATTCAACAAAAAATAGGAATTTCTGCTAGGATAATGTCGCAATCAATCATAGACAATGAGATTTTATCATGAAGAATACGATTATTATTACTGGTGCAGGGCGTAGAATTGGATTAGCACTTGCGCAAACATTAGCAATGCGTGGTGAGAATTTACTTATCTCTTATCGTCAATATTATTCTGAATTAGATCAACTCCCTGCTAATGTCGTCAAAATTCATGCTGATTTCTCTACTCTCGATGGTATTGAATCCTTTATCCAGCAAGTGAAATCACAGTGTCAATCACTTCGTGCGATTATCCATAATGCTTCTGATTGGCAAGCTGAACAACAAAATAATAGCTTGCAACAAGATCATCAACTCTTCCAAAAAATGTTTAATATTCACGCGGAACTACCTTATCTACTAAATCGCCATTTAGTTGACTTGTTAAAGACTTATGTTCAAGAAACACAACGTCCTGCCGATATTTTGCATTTGACTGACTTTGTTGCACTAAAAGGTAGTCAAAAACATTTAGCTTATGCTGCAAGTAAAGCGGCATTAGAAAATTTAACCCTCTCGTTTGCTGCACAATATGCCCCTTTCATTAAAGTTAATAGTATTGCTCCTGCATTGATTGCTTTTCATGATCATGATGCAGAAGAATATCGCCAACAAGCTACCCAAAAATCTGTGATGCGAAAAGCAGGAGGTTATACTGAAATAATTAAAGCTGTTGATTACCTATTATCCAGTGAATATGTCACTGGAGAAACATTACAAGTGACGGGTGGCAGACATTTAAAATAATAATGTAATAATATTAATTGGTGTAATAGACAAATTTGTTGCTAAAAGTAGGCTTAAAGCCTTATAGTACAAGGCTTTAAGCCTACTTTTT
>NZ_JBHLWA010000046.1:36829-41706 GCF_042433085.1 Gallibacterium melopsittaci | reverse complement strand
TAAATGGACTGAGTCCTGTTCAATACAGAATTCAGTCCTTAAAATAATCGTCCAACTTTTCGGGGTCAGATCAGAGAGATAGCCTTTTTACTTTGGTGGTTCTATAATTGAGTAATCATTTATAGAGGGGAAGAACAATGTTGACCCAACAAACACTATTCCAATACTTGTTAGAACGTTATCAAAGTAAGCCAGAAAATCTCTTTTTAAAGCATCCTGATTATGCGGTATTTCGTCACCATTTAACTCAAAAATGGTTTGCACTATTTATGCTGGTACCAGCAGGAAAGTTAGGATTAAAATCATCCGAAATTAAACCAATTTTAAATATAAAATTACATCCTGAATTTATTGATATTCTTCGTCAACAAACAGGTTATTACCCAGCCTATCATATGAATAAACAACATTGGATTAGTATCGATTTAACGCAAGTTAATGATTTAAATGAGTTAATTCCATTAATCGAAGATAGTTATGTATTAACTAAATAAAGCGACTATGCTTTTTCATGATAGAAATGTGTTGAATTTATATGAGATTGAAGCAGGAAAATAGCCCTGTAAGATGTCCTTAGCAAGGCTATTGTGAAAAGAAAAACTATGCAGTGATATTTAAATGTTGGCAATAAGCGAGAAGCGTGTTTTCCATCAGCATTGCTACAGTCATTGGACCTACACCACCTGGAACAGGGGTAATATAAGCAGCACGTTGTTGTGCAGTTTCAAATACGATATCACCAACGACTTTGCCATCAACACGATTGATGCCAACATCAATAACAATAGCACCAGGTTTTACCCATTCACCTGGAACAAGATGTGGTTTACCTACGGCAACGACTAAAATATCAGCTTGTCCAACAAGCTCTGCAAGATTTTTGGTAAAACGGTGGGTAACTGTCACTGTACAACCAGCTAATAAAAGCTCCATTGCCATTGGACGACCAACGATATTAGATGCACCTACTATCACAGCATGTTGCCCATGTAAATCAATGCCTGTTGTAGCAAGAAGTTTCATAATGCCGTAAGGCGTACAAGCACGTAATGTTGGAATACGTTGACATAATCGCCCAACATTATATGGATGGAAGCCATCTACATCTTTAGCGGGATCAATTCGTTCAATGACTTTTACACTGCTAATGTGTTTTGGCAGCGGTAACTGAACGAGAATACCGTCAACGCTATCATCTTGATTTAATTGATCAATAAGAGCGAGCAATTCTTGTTCTGAAATGGTATCTGGTAAATTAAAGGATTTAGATTGAATTCCTACTTCAAGACAGCTTTTGCGTTTATTTTCAACATAAATTTGTGAAGCAGGGTTTTCACCAACTAAGACAACAGCAAGACCGGGGGAGCGATGACCTTGATCTACGATAGCTTGAATTTTTTGTTTAAGTTCGGCTTTGATTGATTTGGCTAAGGCACTACCAGAGATAGTTTGAGCTTGCATTGATTTCTCCATATAGGTTAGATGATGTGATTGCAGTGTAAAATTGAGTGCTAGATTTTCGCAAAAAAAAGTGCTTTTGATAAGGGCGTGGATTAATTTTAAGCGGTTATTTTTAAAATTTAAAAAAATGATTGACGGAGAGGAAATAAAAACTATAATGCACCTCACATGTCGGCGAGTAGCGCAGTTTGGTAGCGCAACTGGTTTGGGACCAGTGGGTCGTAGGTTCAAATCCTATCTCGCCGACCATTTTTTTATCTTCACTATGCTGTTCCTAATGCGCCCTTAGCTCAGCTGGATAGAGCAACGGCCTTCTAAGCCGTAGGTCATTGGTTCGAATCCAATAGGGCGTGCCATTAAATTTTCATTTTAATTTCCAATTATTTTCTTATTATTTCTTTCCATTTTTAGATCAAAATTCTTGAAAAAAAAGAAAATTTATCTTCTTTCTGCGGTTGTGATGACTAGTTTGCTTCTTTATAATATTTGGAATTTTATCTAGTCTATTGGCGAAATTACGTTATGTCACAAATAAACCATTCAGCAACAGAAGAACCATCAATTATTATTGGAATTGCAGGTGCATCAGCTTCAGGAAAAAGTCTAATTGCTTCAACAATTTATAAAGAATTATGTGAGGAATTGGGGTGTGAGGAAATTGGTATTATCTCTGAAGATTCCTATTATAAAGATCAAAGCCATTTAGATTTTGAAACTCGTACTAAAACCAATTATGACCATCCGAATTCAATGGATCGTGAATTATTGCTCGAACATTTACGAACTTTAAAAGCAGGACAAGCGGTTGATATTCCAGAATATAGTTACGTTGAGCATACTCGTACTGGTAACACACGCCATTTTGAACCTAAAAAAGTGATCATTTTAGAAGGAATTTTGTTATTAACAGACGAACGTATTCGTGATGAGATTAATGTGTCAATCTTTGTTGATGCACCATTAGATATTTGTTTTATTCGCCGTTTAAAACGTGATATGGAAGAGCGTGGCAGAACAATGGATTCTGTGGTAGAGCAGTATCGTAAAACAGTGCGTCCAATGTTTTTCCAATTTATTGAACCTTCAAAACAGTATGCAGATATTATTGTGCCTCGTGGTGGCAAAAACCGAATAGCCATTAATATTTTAAAAGCACAAATTTTACAGTTATTGCGTAAAAAATAATGTAAAGGTGAACTGATGAGATTATGTGATGTGGATATTGAGCGTTATTTAGATGAGGGAAAGATTGTTTTATCGCCTCGTCCAGATAACAGCAAAATTAATGGAGCAACGGTTGATGTACGGCTCGGCAATTCGTTTCGTGTTTTTCGTGATCATTCTGCAGCGTACATTGATTTGAGTGGTCCGAAAGAAGCTGTATCAGCACAACTTGATCAAGTAATGAGTGAAGAAATCATTATTGAAGATGGTGAGCCATTTTTCTTGCATCCGGGTGTATTAGCCTTAGCGAGTACTTATGAATCGGTGAAATTACCAAGTAATATTATTGGTTGGTTAGATGGGCGTTCTTCCCTCGCACGATTAGGGCTAATGGTACATGTTACCGCACATCGCATTGATCCAGGTTGGGAAGGTAGAATTGTTTTAGAATTCTATAATTCAGGAAAATTGCCATTAGCGTTACGCCCTAAGATGGTAATTGGTGCGTTAAGTTTTGAAGTATTGAGTGGTGAAGCAAAACGCCCATACAACAGCCGTTCTGATGCAAAATATAAGAATCAGCAAGGTGCAGTAGCGAGTAAAATAAACGAGGATTAGCAATGCGAAAATGGTGGGTAATTGGTAGTCTTTCAATCATTATGGTAATAGGAGTAATGACGGTAATACAACATCAAGTTACCAAAGTTACTCAAACCATTATGCAGCAATTATCATCAAATTATTCCATTCACTTACAACCACAAGATTTAACGTTTTCTTACTTTCCTCTTTCAATACAAGCGAAAAATATTTCCTATCAACAGTTGCAATGGCAAATATCGGCAGACCAAGCAATTTTTGATTTAAGCTATTTGGATGGATTATCAAATAATCAATGGTTAAAACAGATTCAAATTCTTAATGCTAAAGTAAAACAACAAGATCAAATTTATTTGGATAAAGTACGCTTAGCAGTAGAAATTGAAAATAGGGTGAAACAAAAAATAAAACTTATTAGTGCCGAAAGCCCACAACTACAAGATTTACAAGGTGAGTGGGTATTAAGGCAAGAACCACAGCGTTTTATCGTGCAGCAGTTGAATTTACAAGGGCAATTACGTAAACCTATTGCACAGTTACAGAAGTTTGATTTAACAGCTGAGCAAATAGAGATGATGCAAATAGCTGATGATATAACGTTGCAAGGAAAAAATGTCATCTTTAACCAGAATAGGATTCCAGAACTTACTGTACAGCGAGATCCGCAACAAATAACCTTGCTAATATCTTTATTAGAGGGACAGTTGCAGATTACGCAACGAACAAATAGTGAACAACAAATAGAATGGGCGTTGCAAGGACGTAAAGTTCCTGCATCCTTTTTCTCTGGTGTATTAGGTTATAACCCAATTATTGCTGGTTATTTTGATTTACACGGCAATGCGATGCAAACATCAACAGAATGGGTGGATGCTGAATTGAATTTCTTTAGTGTTGGTGGCGGGCAGATTAAAGGATTCAATTTATTAGGCTTATTGGGTAATGCCCTACCTTTCCCAATTACAGGCTTGGAATCTGATATGCAAGATACGGATTTTGAACATATTGAGGGACAGTTACAAGGAAATCCGCAACAATGGCGGTTGCAGAACACGGAAATTGTACTGCATGATGTTCGCTTGATTGGCAAAGGTGACATTTATCCAACAACTTCGCAATGTGAATGGCAATTTGTGATCCAACCTACCAAATTAGAATATGCAAAATATCATTTAAATATGGATTTAGATGGAAATTGTTTCTCACCTACTTATCGCATTCATTTGGATGATGCAATTAAAAATAAATTGAAATCCAAATTACAGGAATTATTAGACAAAATATAACTTAATGAGTAAACAATGTGTCGTTGGCTAATAAAGAAAATAGAAGAATACATTAATAAACATTTTAGTTCAGAGAATGATAAGACATTTCTAACTATAAACTTAACTTGTTATGTCTTTCTTGCATTACTAATTCTTCCGCTTACTTACGATCGGATCATTGCCGAAATCACGACACCAATCCGTTGTGCAATAGCAGGTGATACAGTAAAGGTACTTATGCCATTAGAAGAATGGCAAAAACAACGAGGAATTGAGAAGTTAAGACCAATTAAAGATGAGAAACAATATTATACTTTGTTTAAAGATGAATACCATCTAACCGAACTTGAAAAACAAATAGCTCCACAGGTTATGCAAATAAAC
>NZ_JBHLWA010000046.1:0-36766 GCF_042433085.1 Gallibacterium melopsittaci | reverse complement strand
GGGAAATATTGGACTTTAATGGGGCCAGGTTCAAAACGTATTCACTGTAACGGACCTACAAGCTATATCAATTTATATAAATTAAGAGATTTATCTTATTTATATAATTTCTAAATTAGAATTTATTTAAACTAAGAAAATAATTGAATATAAGTTGGCGGAACGGACGGGACTCGAACCCGCGACCCCCTGCGTGACAGGCAGGTATTCTAACCAGCTGAACTACCGCTCCGCAATAGGAGAAAATCTAAAAAAGAAGTGGCGGAACGGACGGGACTCGAACCCGCGACCCCCTGCGTGACAGGCAGGTATTCTAACCAGCTGAACTACCGCTCCGCATTCGTGGTGCGCATAATAATATTGATCCAAGATCTCGTCAACTTCTTTTTATCAAATTTGGTTTAATTGATGAATTGATAAGCTAAATGGTAAAGTTTTCCGTTTTTCTTCAAAAATGGACACTATCCTATGGATATAGGATTGTTTTATTGCTAATAAGAAAATTTATTGTTTCCGATAAATTTTGGCTTTCCTGATTATTAAAAAGTGATTTACATCACAAAAATAGATGAAAAATAACAAAACTAAGAAAAATTCCTATTTTTTCTAAAGTATCTTCTCAAGGCATATTTCCCCTGTTTAATTAAGATTAGCCCATCTTATTAATCACAATATTAGGGAAATTTTTATGCTTAGTTTTTTACAAGAGGTTAGAAAACCAGTATTAGATCTTTCAGTCGAAGAAAGACGCAAAATGTGGTTTAAACCATTTATGCAATCTTATTTGGTAGTATTTATTGGCTATATGGCAATGTACTTAATCCGTAAGAATTTCAATATTGCCCAAAACGATATGATTGAAACTTACGGTTTAACCAAAACTGAATTGGGGATGATTGGTCTAGGTTTCTCGGTCGCTTATGGAATTGGAAAAACGGTTGTCTCTTATTATGCCGATGGGAAAAATACTAAACAATTTGTACCATTTATGTTGATTTTATCGGCTATCTGTATGCTTGGCTTTAGTGCCAGTATGGGTGGTGGTAGCGTTGCACTCTTTTTGATGATTGCATTTTATGCTTTAAGTGGTTTTTTCCAAAGTACAGGCGGCTCATCAAGTTATTCTACTATCACTAAATGGACTCCCCGTAAGAAAAGAGGCACATTCTTAGGTTTCTGGAATTTATCTCATAATGTAGGTGGTGCAGCTGCTGCGGGGGTTGCACTATTTGGGGCAAATGTGATTTTTAATGGTCATGTGATTGGGATGTTTATCTTTCCATCAATTATCGCTTTGATTATTGGTTTTGTTGGTTTGCGGTATGGTTCAGATTCACCAGAGGCTTATGGCTTAGGTAAAGCTGAGGAACTCTTTGGAGAGGAAATTAGTGAAGAGGATAAAGCAGCAGAGGAACAACAACTCTCCAAATGGCAAATTTTTGTGCAATACATTCTCAAAAATAAAGTGATTTGGTTGTTATGTTTTGCCAATATCTTTCTTTATATTGTACGCATTGGGATTGACCAATGGTCACCAGTTTATGCTTATCAGGAATTAGGTTTTTCTAAGGATGCAGCAATTTCTGGATTTGCATTATTTGAGGTTGGTGCATTAGTAGGTACATTTTTATGGGGCTATCTTTCTGATTTAGCTAATGGCCGTCGTGGTTTAACGGCGTGTGTTGCCTTAATCCTTATTGTCTTCACTTTAGAGTTTTATCAATTTGCCACCAATGAATATATGTATCTTACTGCATTGTTTGTATTAGGTTTCTTAGTGTTTGGACCTCAATTATTAATAGGTGTGGCTGCGGTAGGTTTTGTACCTAAGAAAGCGATTGCCGTAGCTGATGGTGTAAAAGGTACATTTGCATATTTAATTGGGGATAGCTTTGCTAAATTGGGAATTGGGATGATTGCAGATGGAACACCAATTTTTGGTTTAACAGGTTGGTCTGGAACATTTGCTGCTCTTAATACTTCTGCATTGGTGTGTATGGCATTACTGGCGTTTGTTGCAATCGCTGAAGAGAAGAAAATTCGCAAATTAAAAAAATCATCTACAATCATTGAAATCAAAGAATAAAAATAAAACGTTCATATCTTCTAATATGCGGTGAAATTAGTTACCGCATATTTTTTATCCTAGTGTAGAATAAGGCCTTTTTATCAATGTGAGAGAAACTTATGATAAGTGTTGTGTTGGTCGATGATCATATTATTGTTCGTTCTGGATTTGCGCAATTATTATCTCTTGAATCAGATATTGAAGTTATAGGTGAATTTGGTTCGGTCAAAGAAACTCGTTTAGGGTTACCTCGTTTAAAGCCTCAAGTTTGTATTATTGATATTTCAATGCCTGACGAAAGTGGTCTTGAATTATTGAAAGATATTCCTTCAACAATCCATTGTATTATGTTGAGTGTGAATGATTCAGATGTCATTGTGAAAAAGGCCTTAGAACTAGGAGCAAAAGGGTATTTAAGTAAACGTTGTAGTCCAGAAGAATTAATCCAAGCGGTGAGAACGGTTTATGCCGGTGGGGTTTATTTAATGCCTGAATTAACCTTAAAGTTAGTTACGCCTAAAAAACAAAATAATGTATTTGAATTGACGAAAAGAGAACGTGAAATCTGTGAATTATTAGTATCAGGATTAGATGCTAAAGAAATCGCTGAAAAACTAAATTTAAGTTTTAAGACAGTTCATGTTCATCGAGCAAATGCGATGAGCAAATTAAATGTGAAAAATAATGTGGAACTGGTCAATTTATTTAATCAACAAGCAATTTAATCTAATGAAAACGCTGTTTACGCTTATTTATAGTTGGTTCTTAATTGTCTGTACTTACTTTTGTATGTGGGTAATTTCGGATTATTTTCTCGATAATTCTCTTATGGCTTTTTTATTTTTCCCATTTGCATTACGTGTAGGAATTTTAATTCATAGTGTACAGCGATATTGGAGTGCAGTTTATTTAGCAGAGTATAGTGTTTTATTACTACTAATATTTGCTTATCCAGAGAACAATTATTTTACTGTGGTGTTGCTAAGCATAATAAGTTTGCCTATTTTAATGTTATTTCACAAATATTATGTTGGCAGCGAGTTTAGGCGATTATTATTACAGTTAGGCTTGATTATTGGATTAAGTGGACTTAATGGATTATTACTTTTTACAGAACCTTTCTATTTTACTTTTTTAATTAGTTTTTCAGCTGGAGTTTTATTAATTCCAGCTTGTTATCTCATTAGTAGTTTTCTCTTTGGAACGCATTGGTTGCCATTAACAGCGGCATTAGTGAACAAGCCAGTGATTCTAAGAAGTAAACATATTTTTATTTATATTTTTCTCTTTATATTAAATATTTTAATTCAAACAGCATTGCCAGAAAGTTTTAATCGTTTTGCTTTGTTCTATCTATCAATTCCAATTATCCTGTTAGCTTTTCAGTATGGCTGGCAGGGAGCATTATTAGGCACACTTTTAAATAGTATTGCGTTAATGGGAACAGCACATAGCTTTTCAAATTCAGAAATTACGGATTTATTATTAACTTTATCTGCTCAAACGATAACAGGTATTTTTTTAGGATTAGGTATTCAGCATCAACGTGATCTTAACCACAGCTTATCTCTTGAATTAGTGAAAAATAAATATTTAACTCGACAATTAATTAATGCTGAAGAGGCAATTCGGAAAGATATTTCTCGAGAATTACATGATGAAATTGGACAAAATATTACTGCAATTCGTACACAAGCTAATATTTTAAAAAAGATTAGTCACTCATTACCACAAGAAAGAATAGCCAATATTATTGAACAACTTTCGTTAAATATTTATGACACGATGAAAGGATTATTGAATCGTATTCGTCCTCGTTTATTAGATGATTTGGATTTACAGCAAGCAATTCAAAATCTATTTACTGAATTAGACTTTATAAGTCATGGTATTACAGTGAAGTTTCATTGGCAAAATACAGAAAAAATTACCTTAGACCATGTGTTGGAAATTACCCTTTATCGACTATGCCAAGAGAGTTTGACGAATATTGTTAAATATTCTCAAGCGACTCAGGTATCAATTCAAATGATAATTAGTGAAAACATTACCTTGATTATTCAAGATAATGGTATTGGTTTTGATAAAAGTATTATTGCAGATACAGGATTTGGTATTCGAGGTATGCAAGAACGAGTGAGTATGTTAGGTGGAGAGTTTACGCTTACATCTATTATGCAAAAACAAAATGTTGAGCTGCAAGGTACAACAATTAAAGTAATCCTACCAAGAGTCTAATTATGTTTGTGAAAGATAATCAGCAAGATCAGCTATACCATTATTGGCGTATTCATTTAATGTTGGCGATGTATATTGGGTATGCAGGCTTTTACTTCACGCGAAAAAGCTTTAATTATGCTGTACCAGCACTAATTACTGATTTAGGAATTGATAAAAGTGATATTGGATTAATGACAACTTTATTTTATATCACTTATGGGATTTCTAAATTTTGTTCTGGTGTATTTTCAGATCGATCTAATCCTCGTTATTTTATGGCAATTGGATTAATGCTAACAGGTGTAACTAATATCGTTTTTGGTTTATCCAGCTCATTATTTATGTTTATGACGTTATGGATATTAAATGCGTGGTTTCAAGGATGGGGCTGGCCAGCTTGTTCTAAATTGTTAACTACTTGGTATTCACGGACTGAACGGGGATTATGGTGGTCGCTTTGGAATACAGCCCACAATGTAGGTGGGGCGTTAATCCCGTTAATTATCGGCTATTTAACTTTACATTATAGTTGGCGGCATGGTTTTATTTTTGCTGGGATCAGTGCGATAGTCATTGGATTATTATTATTGTTACGTTTACGAGGAACGCCAGAATCAATGGGCTTGCCTAGTGTTGGGCAATGGCGTCAAGATCAACTAGAACTTGCTCAAGAGAGAGAGGGTGCAACATTAAGTTGGCGAGAAATTTTACAACGATATGTTTTTTTTAATAAGTATATTTGGTTGTTAGCATTAAGTTATACCTTAGTTTATATTGTCCGCACAGCGATTAATGACTGGGGCAATATCTATTTAACTGAGAAATATCATTACGATATTGTATTAGCAAATAGTATTCTTTCTCTCTTTGAAGTAGGCGGCTTTGTAGGTTCGCTAGTTGCTGGTTGGGGATCAGATAGGTTATTTTCCAGTAATCGAGGTCCAATGGCATTGTTATTTGCAATCGGTATTTTCTGTTCTATTTTAGCTTTATGGGTGATGTCACAGGATAAAGTTATCTTACAAGGAGCGGTATTTTTTGCGATAGGCTTTTTTGTGTTTGGCCCTCAGATGTTAATTGGAATGGCTGCCGCAGAATGTTCACATAAAAAAATGGCAGGAACGGCGACAGGCTTTGTGGGATTGTTTGCTTATCTAGGTGCAGCATTAGCAGGTTATCCATTAGCATTAATTATGCAACATTTCCATTGGAATGGTTTCTTTATTGTTATTACCTGCTCCGCCTCGGTTATCGCCTTATTGTTGTTACCATTTTTGAGATTGCAGAATTAAATTAATGATAATCAATTTATATCAATAACTTCTGTTAAATTCCCACAGTTTTATTTTGGGGTTAACAGAAAATTGGTGTGTAATGCCATATTTGCATCAACTTAGGGATAGCATATTTAAGTTCTGTGAGATGTAAGTTACCAAACCCTAGAGAAAAAAGGCGTTTTTGTTGTAGGTTCTGAATAGGATAAACTTTGATACTTGCTTGTTCTGCAAGTTTTTCTAATTCTTCTAATGTTCTTGTTTCTTTATAAAGTTCGATTAGTAAATAAAATCCTGATTGTGCACCATAGTAGCGTACATCTTGTGAGTAGGCTTGTAATAAATGACAGAGTAACTCCATTTTTTTTCGGTAATGTGTACGCATTCGTTGGATATGGCGTTCAAATCTACCTGATTGCATAAAGTTTGCAACAATATGTTGATTAATTCGGGGAACAGAACAATTAAATTGTCCACATATTTGTTGGTAATGGCGAAGTAATTGTTGTGGTAATACTATAAAACTTAAACGTAACGAGGGCATTAATACTTTAGAAAAAGAGCCTAAATAAATTACTTTTCCTTGATGATCTAATCCTTGTAATGCAGGGATTGGTCGGCCTTGATAACGAAATTCACTGTCATAATCGTCTTCAATAATATAGCGATCACTTTGCTTATTGGCCCATTCAAGTAATTGATAACGTTCATTAATTGAAAGAACACTGGCATAAGGATATTGATGTGATGGGGTAGCATACAGAATATTTACTGCATATTGTTCGAGTAAATTAAGATCTATTTTTTGGGATGTAGTTAAGAGTGGTAGTTTAACAATATGTTTTTGATTAATAGTAAGCAGTCGTTCAACAGCGGTATAACCATATTGTTCCATAGCATATGTAAAGGGCTTATTATCCTCTAGTTGATTGAAGAGCCAGCAAAGCTGCATCATTGCTATCTCAATCCCCGCTACAATAATAATCTGTTCTGTTTTGCATTGTACACCACGAGCAGAATACAGATATTTCCGTATTTGTTCTCGTAAAATATTTTCTCCTTGTTTCTCACCATGACAAAGTAACTGTTGTAATTGCTGATTATTTAATTGTCGCAGCTGTTTTTTCCATAAATTAATTGGAAAAAAGTCAGTGTCAATATAATTAGGATTAAAATCAAATTGATAATGTTTGGTGGCGTTGCTTTCCGTTTCAGGCGTCAGTATGGGAATATTTTGAATCGTCTGTTGAATATCAAAACTAACTTGAGAGCGAGTACGAGGATTAGATTGGATATAACCTTCTGCTTGTAATTGTGCGTAAGCTGATTCGACCGTGTTTAAGCTAATTGCAAGCCATTTTGATAATTGTCGCTTTGATGGCAATTTTTCGCCTAGTGGTATACGACCAGCGATAATTTCTTGTTTTATCTGTTGATAAAGTTGTAAATACAGAGGTAAATCAAGCTGCTTATCAAGTTTTAAGTTCATTTCATTCATAAAAATAAAATCTGATCTGGTTAAATAGATGAAAACTGACCCTTTTAATCATACCTAAAAAAGTAAGAATAGTAATTCAATTTAATACAAATTCAGTCTATATGGAGTAACAAAATGAATAAAATTGTTGGAAGTGATGTTGTAAAACGTGGTATGGCTCAAATGCAAAAAGGTGGCGTGATTATGGATGTGGTTAATGCTGAACAAGCACGTATTGCGGAAGCAGCTGGTGCAGTAGCTGTAATGGCGCTAGAACGTGTGCCTTCAGATATCCGAGCCGCTGGTGGGGTAGCACGTATGGCAAATCCAAAAATTGTGAAAGAAGTGATGAATGCGGTGTCTATTCCTGTGATGGCTAAAGCTAGAATTGGGCATATCACTGAAGCCAGAGTATTGGAGACAATGGGAGTTGATTATATTGATGAAAGTGAAGTACTGACTCCTGCTGATGAAGAATTTCATTTATTAAAAAGCCAATATACTGTGCCTTTTGTTTGTGGATGTCGTGATTTAGGTGAGGCATTACGCCGAATTGGTGAGGGAGCAGCAATGTTACGCACTAAAGGTGAACCAGGAACGGGAAATATTGTGGAAGCAGTGCGTCACATTCGTAAAGTTAATGCTCAAGTACGAAAAGTAGTTGCAATGAATAATGATGAGTTAATGACCGAAGCAAAACTGCTTGGTGCTCCTTATGAACTACTTGTACAGATTAAGCAGCTTGGCCGTTTACCTGTGGTTAATTTTGCTGCAGGAGGTGTGGCAACACCAGCTGATGCTGCATTGATGATGGAGTTAGGGGCAGACGGAGTATTTGTCGGATCAGGTATTTTCAAATCAGAGAATCCTGAAAAATTTGCATGTGCTATTGTGCAAGCTACAACTTATTACCAAGATTATGATCTCATTGCACGGTTATCAGAA
Source organism: Gallibacterium melopsittaci (assembly GCF_042433085.1). NCBI lineage: Bacteria > Pseudomonadati > Pseudomonadota > Gammaproteobacteria > Pasteurellales > Pasteurellaceae > Gallibacterium > Gallibacterium melopsittaci. The sequence goes on along the minus strand of NZ_JBHLWA010000046.1, from coordinate 28,782 downwards.
GACTTAGGTGAAGCAATGAAAGGTATTGATATTGCAAAATTGAGCATAGAAGAGAGAATGCAAGAACGAGGTTGGTAAATAATGCAACATTATACAGGTTACAAAGTAGGGGTACTTGCATTACAAGGTGCAGTAAGTGAGCATATTGAACAATTACAATCATTAGGTGTAGAAGCGATTGTTGTGAAAAAAGTTGCTGATTTAGCAATGTTAGATGGTTTAATTTTGCCCGGTGGAGAGAGTACAACAATTGGAAAATTGATGTATGAATATGGTTTTATCGAAGCCATTAAGCAATTTGCTAAACAAGGAAAAGCAATTTTTGCAACTTGTGCTGGAATGATTTTATTGGCGAAAGAAATCGTAGGTGAGGAGAATATATATCTGTCATTGATGGATATTGCTGTACAGCGTAATGCTTTCGGACGACAAGTAGATAGTTTTCAAAGCGATATTAATGTGCAAGGTTTACAGGGGACTTTTCCTGCAATTTTTATTCGGGCACCTTATGTTCATTCTATTTTATCCAAGAAAGTGGCAGTATTAGCTGAAGTGGATAATCATCCTGTTTTGGTGAAACAAGAAAAATTATTAGCTTGCTCATTTCACCCAGAATTGAGCCAAGATAATAGAATTATGCAGCTTTTTCTTGCTATGGTAGCGGGAGATTAAAAAATAAAACCTACGATATGAAAATCGTAGGTTTATCAGTTGGTTAGATAAAAAATAATATAATCAATTAACTTAAAAAGAGCCTTAATTATAAATTATTCAACTGAACTTGTAGCCATTGTGCTTCCAACGGATTAGCGGTCGTAAGTGCAGTTTCAAAGGCTTTTTTGGCATCATCTTTTTTACCCATAGCAACATAAATTTCACCCATTAACATAGATTTACGTCCTTGCCATGCTTGTTCAGATACTTTGCCAAGTGTGGCTAATGCAGTATCAAATTGTTTTAACTGAGTTTGTACACTAGCAAGACGTAAGGAAATTAATGAAGTTAATGCAGAATCTTTGGTATTTGATAATGCTTGATTTAATGTTGTTGCAGCTTGTTCCCATTGTTTCGCATCGACTAAACTTTTCGCTTTATCCAATAATAAGAAAGTTGCATAAGCATTATTAGGATTTTCTTGGATAAATTGAGTAAGTTGCGGATTGTCCAAACTAGGATTAGTTTGTGCTGCCGCTAAAATTTGGCTAAAGTTTGCCGAAGATTGGTGAATTTTATTGAGTTGATAACTTTGCCAATAACGCCAACCAAATACACCAGCAATAGCAAGAATCACGGCAAGAATAATTACCTTACCGTTTTCTTTCCACCATTGCTTAATCTCTTCAATTTGTAGTTGTTCATCACTTGTTGTATAAGCCACAATAATGCTCCTTAATGGGATGAGTAAAATGGAGTTAAATAATTAATCATTTCAGACATCGGTACAGTAACTTGCTCAGTACCACTTAGGAGGTCTTTAATGACAACTTGTTGTTGTGCAATTTCATCTTCACCAACAATAATAGCGAATTTTGCACCTGATTTATCTGCTCGTTTAAATTGTTTTTTGAAATTACCACCACTGCAATGGAGTAACACTTTGCTGTGTGGAAAGGCTGTACGCAGTTGATCAGCAATGTTTAATGCAGGTAATGTGGTATTTTCGCCTTGGTGTACCAAGTAAATATCAACATTAGCATTAACAGGTAGGTCCGCAACAACTTCTTGGATTAATAATACTAAGCGTTCTAAGCCCATCGCAAAGCCAACTGCTGGCGTAGCGTGACCACCGAGTTGTTCAACTAATCCATCATAACGTCCACCACCACAGACAGTGCCTTGTGCACCTAATGCAGTAGTTACCCATTCAAAAACAGTTTTATTGTAGTAATCCAAACCACGCACCAATTTTTGGTTGATTTCATAAGCGATGCCATATTGGTCAAGAATAGTACAAAGTGTTTGGAAATGCTGGCGAGAATCATCATCTAAATAGTCGTGCAATTTTGGTGCATCATTTAATACTTCTTGGACTCTCGCATCTTTACTATCTAAAATACGTAAAGGATTTGTGGTTAAACGACGTTTGCTATCCTCATCTAACGCATCATAATGCCCTTGTAAGTATTCAACTAAGGCAGCACGATAATTTTTACGTGCTTCTAAAGAACCAATAGAGTTTAATTGCAGTTGTACATGATCAGCAATGCCTAAATCTTGCCACAGTTTTGCAGTCATAATAATGAGTTCAGCATCAATCAATGGATTAGCGATACCAAAAACTTCTACTCCAACTTGATGGAATTGGCGATAACGCCCTTTTTGTGGCCGTTCATAACGGAACATTGGTCCGATATACCATAAACGTTGTTCTTGATTATAAAGCAGTCCGTGTTCAATACCTGCTCGTACGCAACCAGCAGTCCCTTCTGGGCGTAGCGTTAAACTCTCTTCATCACGATCGTTGAAAGTAAACATTTCCTTTTCAACGACATCAGTTACCTCACCAATCGCGCGTGCGAATAGTGGGGTGGATTCCACAATAGGCATACGGATTTCAGCGTAGCCATAACTACTTAAACGCTGTTTTACTTTATTTTCTACCCATTGCCATAGCGGAGTATCGCTAGGGAGGTAATCATTCATTCCTCGAATTGCTTGAATTGTTTTTGCCACGTTTTATTCCTATTAATAATTAAATCTGTTCTATTTTAATTTGGTTTTTTGGATCTAATGCACTGACTCTGGCACGAATCTGCGCTTCTAATTGGTCGATTAATTGATCATTATCGAAACGTTCTTTTTGACGTTCACCTGAAATATAGAAACCACTTTTCTTATTACCGCCAGTTACGCCAATATCAGAAACTAATGCTTCTCCAGGTCCATTCACAACACAACCAATAATAGAAACATCCATTGGGGTAATAATATCTTCTAGACGTTGTTCTAATGCATTCACGGTCGCAATCACATCAAACTCTTGACGTGAGCAAGTTGGGCACGCGATAAAATTAATCCCACGAGAACGAATACGCAAAGATTTAAGAATATCAAAGCCAACTTTAATCTCTTCTACAGGATCGGCTGCCAATGAAACGCGTAAGGTATCACCAATCCCCTCAGCAAGCAACATACCTAAACCGATAGCACTTTTTACTGAACCAGATCTTGCACCACCTGCTTCTGTAATGCCAAGGTGAAGCGGTTGTTCGATTTGTTTTGCTAATAAACGATAAGATTCTACTGCTAAGAAAACATCGGATGCTTTCACGCTGACTTTAAACTGATCGAAGTTTAAACGATCTAGAATATCTACATGACGCAGTGCTGATTCAAGTAATGCTTCTGGTGTTGGTTCACCATATTTTTCTTGTAGATCACGTTCTAATGAACCAGCATTGACACCAATCCGAATTGGGATATTTTTATCTCTTGCACAATCGACTACCGCACGAATACGATCTTCACGTCCAATATTACCTGGATTGATGCGTAAGCAATCCACGCCATATTCTGCGACTTTGAGTGCAATACGGTAATCAAAATGAATATCGGCAACAAGCGGGACATTCACTTGTTGTTTAATTAGTTTAAAGGCTTCGGCGGCATCCATTGTTGGCACAGATACACGAACAATATCTGCTCCGACTCGTTCTAACGCTTTAATTTGAGCCACAGTCGCTTCTACATCTGTGGTACGAGTATTTGTCATCGATTGAACGGCAATCGGCGCACCATCACCAATAGGTACATTACCAACATAAATACGAGTAGATTTTCTACGTTGAATTGGAGATTGTTTTAACATAGCTATTTTCTTTATTTAGAGAAATTAATTTTGTTGTGCGGGTAAAGTTAATTTTGCAACACGTCCATCAATTTTTAGTGGAACGTCTTGCCCTTGATAAGTAATTTTTACATTTTGTGGTGCACCAATAATTAATGAATAAGGTGGTTCACCAGTTAAATCAAGGATTTCACCTTGACGATATTCACGTTCTGCTAAGGTTTTACGATTTTTATCTTTAACACTTAACCAGCAATTTTCACCAGTAATCTCAATTTTTAAATTGTTTGGAATAACGTCTGTTGCAGGCGTGGTCGAACTATTATCAGTTGTTGTCGGATTCGCTGTAGTTGCTGTTGTACCATCAATTTTATTCATTTCAGTGGTAAGTGCTTCAGTAGAGGTATTTGGATAAGTGATATTGTTATCACTACTTTTATTCTCTGTTGTTGACGTTGATGTAGTGTTATCACTGGTAATTTGCTCTACTACAGCATTATTTTGTTGTTCAGCATTGTCTGTTGTGCCTTGAACAGGTTGAGTTTGTTGAGCAACATCTTGTGTATTGCTATCAACTGGTGTTGTTGGCGTGTCAGTTGTTGGTGCTGCTGTTGTTTCTGTTGTAGTGTGTTCCTCGACAAATGTTTCTCGTTCGCTAGTAGAACGTTGATGATCTTGCCACCACCATAATACTGTCATACCAATAATCACAATAATGACAATCCAACTAAGTGGGCGTAACCAGTGGTGATGTGAAACATAACGATTAACAGAATTTTTAGTGCGATGATTTTTATTTAAATCATTTTTTACTTCTTCACCAAAAGTAGTTTGTGTTTGAATTAAATCTGCAGGTAATTTGAGAAATTTTAAATAACTACGTAGATAACCACGTGCAAAGGTTGCAGGAATGTGGGGAATCGTAAATTCGTTATTTTCAAATTGTGTTAAGACTGCGATCTTAAGGTTAGTTTTTTCAGCAGCATCTTCGAGAGTAAGCCCAAGTTTTTCACGAGCGTTGCGTAATTGCTCTCCTAAATTTACGCTATTAGAAAGTTGTTCTTGATCCATAATAAAAATTAATTGTGGTTGAAAAATAATAATGACTCACTGATTGGATGATGAGCTATCAGTGAAGAATTAAGAATTTGCCCATTATACAGGAATGGGGAATAGGAATGGAATAAGTAGGAAGAATTCAACGGCAAATCTTCTCAATTTTTAATGTGTTGTTGTAGCGTTTCGGCTTTTTCTGGTGCATATTTTTGTAATTGTGCCAGTGCAGCAGTAAATTTTTGCTGATCGTTGGCTAAATAGGCACAGATTGCGATGTTTTCATAAGTGTCGGCAAAGTGATAATAAGCCTTGCTAGTAAGTGCTTTATCGAATAGCTGAAAGGCTTGTGCAAATTGACGTTGGTTGCATAAATACGTTGCATAATTATTTAAAACATCACCATTATCTGGTACCAGTTGTAATGCTTTCTGATAATAGTGTTCTGCTTGTTGGTTTTGGGCGGTATGTTGATAGAAATAAGCTAATCCAAGATAAGGTAAATAATCATTGGGAGTGTGTTGCAATGCTTTATCTAGGTTCGCTTTAGCTAAAGCTAAATTACCTTGTGCCAAATAAGCTAATCCTAATTCAACACGAGTTTTGGCAGCAGCTTGATTTCCTGTTGGTGGAATACTATTTTGGTGGGAATGGCTACAAGCAAATAGATAAAAAAGTGAGAAAAATAGCAGAATGAATTTAGAAAAAGTTAAAATTCTAGCCATATTTTCCTCACTTAGTTAATAGTTTACGATTGATTAATTGCAATAGCCTGACCAAAAGCACGTTTTTGTGCAGTACGTTTGGTTCTATCAATAACATCTCCAGCTAACTGACCACAAGCTGCATCAATATCATCACCACGTGTTTTACGCACAATTACGGTAAAACCATATTCCATTAATGTTTTTTGGAAACGGTCAATGCGTGAATTTGAACTTTTGTTGTATGGTGCTTCAGGAAACGGATTCCATGGAATTAAATTAATCTTACAAGGCGTATTTTTTAATACTTTAGCTAGTTGATGAGCATGTTCAATTTCATCGTTAACATGATCTAACATAACGTATTCAATCGTTACCTTGCCATGATTGGCATTAGAAATTTTGAGATAACGATTAACAGAATCCATCAACATCGCAATATTATATTTTTTATTTAATGGCACAATTTCATCTCGCAATTCATCATTCGGGGCGTGTAATGAAATTGCTAATGCAACATCAATCATTTCTCCTAATTTATCTAATGCAGGGACAACACCAGAAGTAGAAAGGGTAACGCGACGTTTGGACAAGCCATAACCAAAATCATCTAGCATAATTTCCATTGCAGGAACGACGTTACTCACATTTAATAATGGCTCTCCCATTCCCATCATCACAACATTGGTAATTGGACGAACTTTGGTTTCACCAAAAGAACCTAATACTTTAGATGCACGCCATACCTGCCCAATAATTTCTGAAACTGTCAGATTGCGATTAAATCCTTGTTGCGCAGTAGAACAGAATGTACAAGCTAAGGCACAACCTACTTGTGAAGAAACACAAAGTGTCGCCCGATCAGCTTCAGGAATATAGACACTTTCAATTTGTTGATCACCAACTTGCATTGCCCATTTAATGGTGCCATCACTAGAACGTTGTTCGATTGCAATTTCAGGTGCTTTAATTTCTGCAACTTGTTTTAATTTTTCTCGTAACACCTTGTTAATATTTGTCATATTGTCGAAATTGTCTTCACCATAGTGATAGATCCATTTCATAATTTGATCTGCACGGAAAGGTTTTTCACCTAAAGTCGCTAAAAAATCACGCATTTCTTGACGTGTTAGATTGAGTAAATTGGTTTTTTCAGTTGTTGACATAATAAATCGCCTCGTTGTTACACATTATGGCTGGAGAATGCTTAATGTAGTGATGATATAAAAAGCACGCATTCTACTGATTTGTTAAGCGTTATGCTAGCAAATTTATTTGTTTATTTTTCTATTTTGTGATTGTTTTGCGAACAAGATCGAAAAAATAAAAAATAGAGAAATCTAGAGAAGAAAAAAGCCGCTTGGAGCGGCTTTTTTAGGATTACTTTAAATTATTTTGCTAAGTGTTCTTCATAACGTTGTGCAACGAAATCCCAGTTCACTACGTTCCAGAATTCTTTAATGTAGTCTGGACGACGGTTTTGGAATTTTAAGTAATAAGCGTGCTCCCAAACGTCAAGTCCAACAAGTGGGAAACCTTCACAACCAGCAACTTCTTTACCCATTAATGGATTATCTTGGTTTGCAGTAGAAACAACTGCTAATTTACCATCTTTAACCACTAACCAAGCCCAACCTGAACCAAAACGGGTTGCCGCTGCTTTTTCAAATTCAGCTTTGAACGCATCAACAGAACCGAAATCACGTTCGATAGCTTCTTTTAATTTACCTTGTAAAGTTGTCCCTTTTTTCAATGATTTCCAGAAAAGAGAGTGGTTGAAGTGACCACCTGCATTGTTACGTAATGCAGTAAATTTTTCTGCTGGGACTTTATCTAAGTTAGAAGAAAGTTGACCTGGACACATATCTTGTAATTCTTGAGATAAACCTTCTAATGCTGCATTTGCATTATTAACGTATGCTTGATGATGTTTGCTGTGGTGGATTTCCATAGTTAAAGCATCGAAATGTGGTTCTAAAGCATCGTAAGCGTAACCTAACTCAGGTAATTTAAAAGCCATAATTGCATTCCTCTTTTTGTTAAATAATGTTAATAAATGGTTTCATATTGAATACCAAAAACGGCGAAAATTTTAACAAAATTTTTGAAAGAAAACACCTTTATTTTTGATAACAAAAACCTATACATCCAACATATGTTCTTTAAGATATTGATAAATCTCACGATAAGCCTTTGGTGGGCTATTTTTTTCTTTTTCTTTTTGTGCATTACGGATTAATGCTCTTAATTTTTGTCGTTCCAGTGTTGGATAGTCTTGTAATAGTTCAGTAATGGTTTGATCGCCATTGACTAATAAGGCTTCACGATAGGCTTCTATTTTGTGCAATAAAACCTGTTGTTGATTATGTTTATTCTCAATTTTATCTAATGCAGATTGAATTGGTTCAATATCACGTTGACGTAATAATTTACCAATAAATTGCATTTGGCGACGATAACTTTCACGTGAAAGCCTTCTTGCAAGTTGAATTGCATCAGCAAGTTGTTCATCTAAAGGAATTTGTGCTAACGCATTGTCAGGTAGCTCAACGATTTTTTGTCCTAATTGTTTTAATTGTTCGGCATCACGTTTAATTTCACTTTTACTGACCCAGATGATCTCTTCTTCCTCTTCTTCTTGCCATTCAAATTCTTTATCTTTAAATCTCATAATCAATAGTTTCCTGTTGGTTATAACGTGAAATATGGCCGTACATTCTAGCAGAAGTTCCAGAAATTTTTATATAATCCTTTTCCATTGATAAATGTGTGAAAGAGAGAAGTAGAATGACATCACAGAAAAAAGGGGATTTTAAACAACATCAACAACAACTTTGCGATGCAGTTGAGTATGCCTTATCACTGGCAGCAAAAGCAGGTGCAACCGCAGAAGTAGGGATGACAAAGGTTGCTGGATTAAGTGTATCAACACGTTTAAAAGAGATTGAAAATTTAGAATTTAATAATGATGGTGCATTAGGGATTTCGGTTTATATCGGTAATAAAAAAGGGAATGCTTCTACCTCAGATTTAAGTCAAGAGGCGATTAAGCGTACAGTAGAATCTGCATTGTCAATTGCAAAATATACTTCAGAAGATCCTTGTACAGGTTTAGCACCAAAAGAGTTAATGGCATTTTCACCACCAGATTTACAACTTTATCATCCAGCCGATATTTCAGTAGATCAGGCTGTGGAGCTTGCATTATCGGCGGAAACAGCAGCATTAGATTATGATGCAAAAATTGTAAATAGTGATGGAACAAGTTTTAATTCAAGTGAAGGTATTCGTGTATATGGAAATACGCACGGCATGTTAAATAGTTATTTATCTTCACGTTATTCACTATCTTGCAGTGTCATTGCTGAACAAGATCAAGCATTAGAACGTGATTACGAATATACCATTGCAAGAAATTTTGCTGATTTACAATCTGCTACGTGGGTAGGCGAAAATTGTGCAAAGAAAACATTAGCTCGCCTTAATCCACAAAAATTAACTACGTTACAAGTGCCTGTTATCTTTTTAAATGATGTCGCAACGGGGATTATGGGGCACCTGGCTTCGGCTATTAGTGGCGGAGCGTTATATCGTAAGTCTTCTTTTTTATTAGAGAAATTAGGGCATCAAGTTTTACCATCTTGGTTTCAGATTAGCGAACGACCTCATTTATTAGGGCAGTTAGCTTCAACGCCTTTTGATAGTGAAGGAGTTAGAACCCGAGATCAAGAGATTATTGTTGATGGTGTATTACAAACATATTTATTAACGTCATACAGTGCGAAAAAACTTGGAATGCAAACGACTGGTCACGCAGGCGGTATTCATAATTGGCTGGTAAAACCAAATTGTACTGGTGGATTAGAGGCATTATTAAAGAAAATGGATCGCGGATTATTGGTGACTGAGTTAATGGGACAAGGCGTGAATTTAGTAACAGGTGATTACTCTCGTGGTGCAGCGGGTTTTTGGGTTGAAAATGGAAAAATTCAATTTCCAGTCGCGGAAATTACCATTGCTGGACAGTTACCTGACATGTTGCAACAGATTATTGCCGTGGCAGATGATGTTGAGCAACGTTCTAATATTCGTACTGGTTCAATTTTGATCGAACAGATGAAAGTATCGGGTGAATAATTTTATAAATGAGAATAATTCTTATTGACAAAAAAGAAAAGTCTGATACTATTCAAAACAGGTCGGCATCAAGTATATGTTGCAGTCCGAGTAGTAGTAGAGTAGAAAGTAAATTTGCAGTAAGAAGGCGAGGAATGGATTTCTCGCCTTTTCTTTTTTTTTAAAAAAACAATAAATGGATTGAAAATTTCTAATAAAGCGGTAAATTCTTAATGCTTTTATAGGGTGTGTTGATGTTTTAGACCACTTTATGTACTTTCATTGTTTCTTTTAAAACAGTAGGACATTTTGCTTTGCATTTAAAACATCAATATGCCTTAGACTTTATAACAACTTAAATACATATCTAAGGATAATATTATGCAAACATTACAGAAAATCAGCGTTTTTGCTGGTAAAACGTTCTCTGTCTGGGTTTTACTTTTTGCTTTTCTTGCCTATCAATTTCCAAGTTATTTTGCAGGCTTAGTTGGATACGTTCCTTATTTGTTAGGGATCGTGATGTTTGGTATGGGTATTACACTGACAGTGAATGACTTTAGTGAAGTAGTAAAACATCCTAAGGCGGTTTTTATTGGCGTTATTGCTCAGTTTGTTGTTATGCCAGGGATTGCTTATGCACTTGCAAAAGGCTTTAATTTACCACCTGACTTGGCGGTTGGGGTAATTTTGGTTGGTGCGTGTCCTGGTGGTACTTCTTCAAACGTGATGACCTATTTGGCAAAAGGAAATACTGCATTATCAGTTGCTTGTACATCAGTATCTACGTTATTAGCACCATTTTTAACTCCTGCAGTATTCTATCTTTTAGCAAGTCAATGGCTAGATATTGATGCTTATGCAATGTTTATTTCCGTGTTGAAAATCGTTTTATTCCCAGTATTTTTAGGTGTGGTCGCAAGAACACTATTAACAAAACAAATGGTGAAATTAGGAACTTGTACGCCATTAGTTTCAGTAATTGCCATTGTATTGATTTTGGCTGCTGTCGTTGCAGTGAGTAAAGATAAAATTATCGAATCTGGGTTATTTATTTTCTTTGTGGTTGTACTGCATAATGGTTTTGGTTATTTATTAGGTTTCGCTGTCGCAAAACTATTTAAATTAAATTTAGCTGATAGTAAAGCGATTGCGATTGAAGTTGGTATGCAAAATTCTGGTTTAGGTGCGGCATTAGCAACTGCCTACTTTAATCCGATTGCTGCAGTACCAAGTGCAGTGTTTAGTTTCTGGCACAATATTTCTGGTCCTCTTTTAGCAACATTTTTTGCTTCGATTAATAGTAAAGAAGAGTTACAAAAAGAGAAAAACACTGCAATTCAATAAAAAAAAAGCATAGAATAGGCGAATTATTTTGTCGCTAAATGCATTAACAATAAAAAGGAACAGTATGAATCAAGATTTTTTAGATTTTGAATTACCGATTGCCGAATTAGAGGCAAAAATTGACTCACTACGCTCGGTATCTGGGCAAGATGATAAAATCAATCTTGACGAAGAAATTGCTAGACTCAAGAAAAAAAGCGAAGAATTAACTAAAAAAACTTTTGCTGATTTGACGGCTTGGCAAGTTTCTCAAATGGCACGTCATCCACAACGTCCTTATACTCTTGATTATATTCAACATATTTTTACTGAGTTTGAAGAATTAGCGGGTGATCGAGCTTTTGCTGATGATAAAGCAATTATTGGTGGTATTGCTCGTTTAGATGACCGCCCTGTGATGGTGATTGGTCATCAAAAAGGTCGTACTGTAAAAGAAAAAGTGATGCGTAATTTTGGTATGCCTGCGCCAGAAGGATATCGTAAAGCATTACGTTTAATGCAAATGGCAGAACGTTTTAATATGCCAATTATTACCTTCATTGATACCCCAGGGGCCTATCCTGGTGTTGGTGCAGAAGAGCGTGGCCAGTCTGAAGCGATTGCACGTAATTTACGTGAAATGTCGATGTTAAAAGTCCCAATTATTTGTACTGTGATTGGTGAAGGTGGTTCAGGTGGTGCACTAGCGATTGGCGTTGGTGATAAAGTGAATATGTTGCAATATAGTACCTATTCCGTGATTTCCCCTGAAGGTTGTGCCTCTATTCTATGGAAAAAAGCAGATAAGGCTTCGACTGCAGCTGAGGTAATGGGCTTAACTGCAGATCGTCTGAAAAAACTATCATTAATTGATAGTATCGTGGAAGAGCCATTAGGTGGTGCACATCGCAACCTTGAACAAATGGCTGAAAATTTAAAAACACAAATTAAAACAGATCTAGAAGAATTGGCTTTATTAGGCCATGAAGAATTATTAGATCGCCGTTATCAACGATTGATGAGTTACGGTTATTGTTAATAGGAAGTTATTATGAAAAACGTGTTATCAATACAGTCGCATGTCGTTTATGGCTATGCGGGAAATAAAGCGGCTGTATTACCTATGCAATTATTAGGTGTAGATGCATGGGCATTAAATACAGTGCAATTCTCAAATCATACTCAGTATCAACGCTGGAAAGGAATGGTCATTCCTAAAGAGCAAATTGCCGGAATCACCCAAGGAATTATTGATATTGGTGCACTGGCAGAATGTGATGCGGTGCTATCAGGTTATATTGGTGCTGCTGAACAAGGTCAAGAGATTTTAAATACCGTCAATACAGTCAAAAAAGCTAATCCAAATGCGATCTATTTTTGTGATCCCGTTATGGGACATCCTGATAAAGGATGTGTGGTTGCACCAGGTGTAGCTGAATTTTTGGTAAAAGATGCTATGAGTCAAGCGGATATTATTGCGCCAAATTTAGTGGAATTACGGGAGTTAAGTGGTTTGGTCGTAGAAAATTTTGCACAAGCACTTGCAGCAATAGAAGCTATTTTAGCGAAAGGACCAAAAACCGTATTAGTGAAACATCTTAGTAAAGTTGGACAAGATCCAAATAAATTTGAAATGGTGTTAGCAACTCAAAAAGGAATGTGGCATATTAGTCGCCCATTACATGAGTTTGTTGGTCGTGATCCTGTTGGTGTAGGCGATATGACGAGCGCAATTTTCCTTGCTAATTTATTAAATGGTAAGTCAGAAATTGAAGCATTTGAACATACGGCTAATGCGGTTAATGATGTAATGACCGTAACGAAAGAATCACAGAAATATGAATTACAAATTATTCCTGCAAGGAATTATATTGTAAATCCAATTAGTCAATATAAAGCGGTAAAAATTGCTTAAGAATGAATCATCTATTAGATGTCTTAATTCAACAAATTGAAGAAAACGCCTTGCAGAACAAGGCGTTTTTAATTGGGTTTAGTGGTGGTGTAGATTCCACTGCTTTACTGCATTTATTCGTACAATTACGTCAAAATAAAAATATTCCTGTCAGAGCAATCCATATTCATCACGGTTTGAGTAAAAATGCTGATGATTGGTTACAGCATTGTGAGCAGATTTGTTCGAAATGGCAAATACCCTTTATAAGCCAAAAAGTTTCACTGAATAGAGCAAGTAACATTGAGGCAGAAGCAAGAGTTGCACGTTATGAAGCAATTCGACAAGCATTACAACCTAATGAAATTTTAGTTACCGCACACCATTTAGATGATCAATGTGAAACCTTTTTGTTAGCCTTAAAACGAGGTAGTGGGGTGAAGGGGCTAGCGGCAATGCCAGTACAGACAACACTTTTTTCTGTGCCTATTTTTCGTCCTTTACTTACCATCACACGTGCGATGTTAGAGCAATATCTTGCGGATTATCAAATTGCAACAATTTTTGATGAAAGTAATGATGATATTCGCTATGAGCGGAATTTTTTACGTAAACAAGTCTTGCCAGTATTGAAACAACGTTGGCAACATTTTGATCAGGCGGTTGTACGTTCTGCACAGTTATGTGCCGAGCAAGAACAGTTGTTGCAAGAATTATTAGCACCGATTTTTTTCACGCATTTAGCCCCAGATGATGCCTTCACGTTAAATCACTTTTCTTCTTATTCCGTAAGTAAACAGCGTCAATTATTACGTTTATGGTTAGCACATTTACAGCAACCTATGCCAAGTCAAAAACAGTTAGACGTATTATTAAATGAAGTGGTGAACGCAGAGGGAGATCGGCAACCAGAGTTACAGTTAAATAAGCGAGTGGTACGACGTTTTCAACATAAATTGTACCTAACTCCGCTTTATCAGAATTTGCGAGAATATATTTTGCCAATTCAATTAGGTGAAGCGATTGAGTTACCCGATAATTTAGGCCAAGTAAGCTGTCAACAAGTGCAACAATTTGCCGTATTTGCTTGGCAGCAACATCAATTATCTGTGAAATTGCCTGTAAATTATCAACAACTTACTATCCGCTTTCACTATTCGAAAAGTGTACAAATTAGCACTAACTCCACTAAAACAGAGATCAAAAAAGTGTGGCAAAAATTAAATGTGCCAGCTTGGCAGCGTACCCGAATTCCGTTGGTGTTTGTTGATGAGTATTGTTGTGGGGCGATAGGGTATTTTGTGAATTATGCGGAATAATTTCCTTATTCTTAGGTTATTGACAACGTCATATTTATTAATTTTTGGCTTATTTTTCATTCAAATTGAGATTTAGGTTTCGCCCTAAAGGGCGACCCACTATTATTCGCAAGTTCGCTCAGCTCACTTGCTCACCCTACGGGTCGCTGCAAGCAGCGCTCAAAAAGCAATGCTTTTTGTTATTGCTCGTGCAAAGAAAAGTGGGCAAAAAAAGCACGCCCTAGCTCATTGCTAATCCTCATTTCGTCAAGATTTTCCGAGCGGCAAAAAACTGATATTTTTCTACGAAAAATTAGACGTTTTTTGCCTGAAAATCTTTCCTGCATTCAGGCAATTCACAAGGGAACCCATTAGGTATTTTATCAAGCTCTTCCTTAAGTTTAGGCTTGCCAGTAGTTTTAGCATAATGCCATTATTCTACATCGATTAAGGTTTTGATAATTGGTGTGAGTAACGGTTGATTATCAAAATAGGCTTGATCACGAAATGTTAAACGTTGATCAATAAACCAACTAATTACTTCAGGATAGTAACGTTGTTCATAATGCTTTACGCGAGTGGACAAGCTTTCTTCTGTATCATCTGCCAAAATAGGCAATTTAAATTGAAATACTAATTGTCCACCGTCCATTTCCTCATTGACAAAATGCACACTAAAACCATGTTCAGTATCGTGATTTTCTAAGGCACGTTGATAAGTATGTAATCCTGGATATTTCGGTAGCAGTGATGGGTGCGTGTTAAGAATTTTACCTGCAAAGCGTTGAGTAAATTTAGGGGTAAGAATTTTCATATAACCCGCAAGGACAATTAAATCGACTTGATAATGTTCTAATAGATCAGCGATTGCTAAATCCATATGTTGGTTATCAGTAAAATGTTTGCGTAAAAAAACGTGCGTTGGAATATTCGCCTCTGTCGCACGTTGTAAACCATAAATGCCTAACTTATTACTGATTACAGTAACTATATCTGCATTAAGTTGACCAACGTTACAAGCGTTGATGATTGCTTGTAACGTTTGTCCTTCACCTGAAATTAAAACAGCAATTCTTTTTTTCATTAGCGAATAATTACTTGTTGTGTTTCTTGAGGATCAAGATGTTCAATTTGACCAATCACCCATGCTTTTTCACCAGTTTGGGCTAATAATGCTAGTGCAGTTTCAACATCTTCTTGTGGCAATGCAATGACCATTCCAACGCCACAGTTGAAAGTACGATACATTTCATAAGTATCGACATTGCCGTTTTCCTGTAACCAACGGAAAATGGCTGGCCATTGCCAACTATTTTCATTGATAACAGCACGAACATGATCAGGCAATACACGCGGAATATTTTCCCAGAAACCACCTCCAGTAAGGTGAGCTATCGCATGAACATCAACATGTTTAATTAGTTGTAAAATAGATTTTACATAAATTTTGGTTGGTGCAAGCAAGTGTTCTGCTAACGGTTTACCCTCTAATAACGTTTCTGCTGGAGACACATTTGCTAATTCAATAATTTTGCGGATTAATGAATAACCATTAGAATGAGGGCCAGAAGAACCTAATGCAATTAAAGCATCGCCAACGCGAACGGCACTGCCATCAATGATTTCATTTTTTTCTACCACACCAACACAGAAGCCTGCGAGATCATAATCATTTGCGTGATACATGCCAGGCATTTCAGCCGTTTCACCACCAATTAAGGCACAACCAGATTGTTCACAACCATTAGCGATACCTTTAATAACATCACTAGCAACATCAACTTCTAATTTTCCAGTTGCGTAATAATCTAAGAAAAAGAGTGGTTCAGCACCTTGCACGATTAAATCGTTAACACACATAGCCACTAAGTCAATCCCAATGGTGTCATGTTTATGTAGGTCAATTGCTAAACGAAGTTTTGTACCAACACCATCTGTACCAGAAACAAGGATAGGTTCTTTATATTTAGTTGGAATAGCACATAATGCACCAAAACCACCTAAGCCACCGATAACTTCGGCACGGCGGGTACGTTTTACGTGAGGTTTGATTCGTTCGACTAATTCATTGCCTGCATTAATATCAACGCCAGCGTCTTTATAACTTAATGTTTGTTTGTCCACATTTGCTCCTTAGGCGGTTTCAAAACGATTCGGGCGCAAATTGTACACGATTAAGCAATCGTTTGCGATACAGATCACAAACAAATGCAAGAAATATTTTGCGCTAGATTAGGTTCTGTGCAGATTTTCAGATCTGAGGCTAGCTATTTCAGAATGGGTAGTTTAAAATCACGCGATTTTTTTGAAAATTTTAAGGGGCAACAAAATGAAAATCGTTGAAGTAAAACATCCGCTTGTAAAACATAAACTTGGTTTAATGAGAGCGGCTGATGTAAGTACGAAACATTTCCGTGAATTAGCAACAGAAGTTGGTAGCTTATTAACTTATGAAGCAACTGCTGATTTAGAAACTGAAGTGGTAACGATTGAAGGCTGGTGTGGACCAGTACAAGTTGAGCGAATTAAAGGGAAAAAGGTTACTGTAGTGCCAATTTTACGTGCTGGTTTAGGTATGATGGAAGGGGTATTAGAGCATATTCCAAGTGCAAGAATTAGTGTAGTAGGTATGTATCGTAATGAAGAAACTTTAGAACCAGTACCTTATTTCCAGAAGTTAGCACCAGATATGGAAGAGCGTTTAGCGATTATTGTTGATCCAATGTTAGCAACAGGCGGTTCAATGATTGCTACCATTGATTTGTTAAAAAAAGCACAATGCCCAAAAATTAAAGTATTAGTGTTAGTAGCTGCTCCAGAGGGAATTAAAGCATTGCAAAATGCACATCCTGATGTAGAGCTTTATACAGCATCTATTGATGATCACCTTAATGAAAATGGTTATATCATTCCAGGTTTAGGTGATGCAGGCGATAAGATATTTGGTACGAAATAAGATCAAATATCTTTTTTTTAGTTAATTTATCCAGAGAGGTGAAACTAATTTATGAGTATAGAAACTCAACTTGTTGTCAATGTTGTAAAAAGTAAAGTTCAACAAACGTTTGTTGGATTACAAATGCTTTTTGTGGCATTTGGGGCGTTAGTCTTAGTACCGCTAATTACTGGTTTAGATAGTAATACCGCGTTGTTAACAGCGGGGATCGGAACACTCTTATTCCAATTGTGTACTAAACGCCAAGTGCCAATTTTCTTAGCGTCTTCTTTTGCCTTTATTGCACCAATTCAATATGGTATTGCGACTTGGGGATTACCAGTTACGATGGGTGGACTAGCCTGTGCAGGCTTAGTTTATGTCGCTTTAAGTGCATTGGTTAAAATGAAAGGCGTTGAAGTTTTACAACGTGTTTTCCCTCCTATTGTAGTTGGGCCAGTGATCATCATTATTGGAATGGGGTTAGCACCAGTTGCAGTAGATATGGCGTTAGGGAAAAATAGTAATTACAGCTATGATCAAGCGATTATAGTATCAATGATTACATTATTAACTACGTTGTGTGTAGCCGTGTTTGCGAAAGGCATAATGAAGTTAATCCCGATTATGTTTGGTATTGCTACTGGTTATATTGTATGTGCCTTTATGGGATTAATTAATTTACAACCTGTCTATGATGCACCATGGTTCAGCCTACCAACGATTACTACACCTGAATTTAAACTGGAAGCGATCCTCTATTTATTACCGATTGCGATCGCACCAGCGGTAGAACACGTTGGGGGGATTATGGCGATTAGTTCGGTAACAGGTAAGGATTTTCTGCAAAAACCTGGATTACATCGTACGTTATTAGGTGATGGTATCGCAACGTCTGTTGCGTCTTTATTAGGTGGACCGCCAAATACGACTTATGCCGAAGTAACAGGAGCAGTGATGCTAACGAAAAACTTTAATCCTGTCATTATGACGTGGGCAGCTGTTTGGGCAATCGCGATTTCTTTCTGTGGCAAAGTAGGGGCATTTTTATCTACTATTCCAACCATTGTTATGGGTGGGATTATGATGTTGGTATTTGGTTCGATTGCTGTAGTTGGCATGAGTACCTTAATTCGCGGTAAAGTAGATGTAACTGAATCACGTAATCTTTGTATTATTTCGGTAGTGATGACCTTTGGTATCGGCGGAATGTTTGTGAATTTTGGTGAAGTATCGCTAAAAGGCATCAGTCTTTGTGCCATCGTGGCAATTTTACTCAATCTGATTTTGCCAAAAGAACAAAAAGCAGAAAAATAAGCATGTAACATTCAAAAACATCAGGTCGGAACTTGCTCAACCTGATGTTTTTCTTTATTCTTATAACCAATTTTTTCTTTGCTCATTAGGTCGTTTTTTGCAGCATCAATATATTTTACCCATTCACGAATTTGATCCCGAAACATTTGATAATTTTGATTCAGAGAATAATCAAGTGTTATGTAATTCGTTGTTTGAGAATTTTGCTCATTTGCAACAGTCATTCTTTTATCTTTGGGGAACAAAAAGTAGTGGTAAGACCCATATTTTAAAAGCGGCAAATAATTTATTTTTACAACAAGAACGATCATCAATTTATATTCCGTTAACCAAAACAAACTATTTTTCACCAGAAATTTTAGAGTCACTCGAAGAACTCGATTTAGTTTGTTTAGATGATCTTGATGCGATTGCTGGGAATGCAGAATGGGAAATTGCTATTTTCGATCTGTTTAATCGCATTAAAGAAACTGGCAAGACGTTATTACTGGTAACTGCAAATGAACCTGTCCAACAATTAAAAATTGACTTACCTGATCTACGTTCTCGTTTAAGTTGGGGCGAAAGTTACCAATTAGCAGAATTATCGGATGAGAAAAAGGCTGCTGTCTTACAACAAACTGCCCGTAATCGAGGATTAGAATTGCCAGATGAGGTGGCAAAATTTTTATTAAGTCGTTTAGATCGAGATTTAACCTATCTTTTTTCTATTTTAGATAAATTAGATAAAGCCTCTTTGCAAGCACAACGGAAATTAACGATTCCTTTTGTCAAAGAACAGCTTCATCTTTAACTTTATTATTAATGACTATTCGGTAACTTCTGTTTGTAGTTGACCAATTTTTACGCCAAGTAAACCTAGTGAAACGGGATCGAGGGATTCCCCTAAGAATTTAAATAAACTTTCTAGATCAGAAAATTGTTGTGTGAATTCAATTTGTTCTTCAACTTTTCGCATAAATTGATAATGGAAAGTTTTATTAGCGTAAACCGCATCTAATTGGATAGAAACTGTTTCAAATAGGTGATTTCTAGCACCTTCTTCACCAGGATCTCTTTGACGAATGACCCAACTATTTTGATAAAGAGGATATGTTTGCATTTCAGTTGTGTTGCTCATTATTTAATTCCTTGATATGACTAGTGAAAAGGTGCGCATAGTATAGATTTACTCTTTATTCAAGTAAATAACTTGCTTATAATCTAAAAGCGATTGATGCAAGGAGTTTTTATATGCTGTCTGTTTTTAAAGAGTGGTATAAACGTCGTTTTAGTGATCCACAAGCGGTCGGACTATTCAGCTTAATTTTAATAGTTTGTATTGTTTTCTATTTTTTTAGTGATTTATTTACTCCATTGCTTATTGCGATAGTATTAGCTTATCTCTTAGAACTTCCTATTCAGTACCTCTCAACAAAATTTAAATTTCCACACTTATTAGCATTAGTAATTGTATTAGGTGGTTTTATTGCAGCAGTCTTTTTTATCTTACTGGTGATGATCCCAACGCTTTGGAATCAGTTGGTGAATCTATTAAAAGATTTACCAACAATGAGTAATCAACTACATGAATGGGTTCTATCTCTGCCAGAGAATTATCCTGAA
The DNA here is from genome assembly GCF_042433085.1 of Gallibacterium melopsittaci. Lineage (NCBI taxonomy): Bacteria > Pseudomonadati > Pseudomonadota > Gammaproteobacteria > Pasteurellales > Pasteurellaceae > Gallibacterium > Gallibacterium melopsittaci. The sequence continues at coordinate 8,747 of NZ_JBHLWA010000046.1, read as the reverse complement.
TATGTTGACTATGCAATGATTGATACCATTTTTAATAGTGTGAGAGAGAAAATTTTAGGTGCTGGAGAGTCAGCACTGCGTTATTCCTTAGTTTCCATTGTCAGTTTAGTCACCATTGGAATTTATGCTTTTTTGGTCCCTTTAATGGTGTTTTTCTTAATTAAGGATAGAGATTATTTAATTGCTGGAGTGACAAGATTTCTACCACGAAATCGTCAATTAGTGAATAAAGTTTGGGATGAAATGAAGTTACAAATTGCAAACTATATCCGTGGTAAAGTCACTGAAATTATTGTGATGACAGCGGTTAGTTATGTGACTTTCTTATTATTTAAATTAAATTATTCATTATTGTTAGCCGTAGCGATTGGTTTATCTGTATTAGTGCCGTATGTCGGTGCGGTATTAGTGACAATTCCATTAGCGTTAGTTGCACTCTTTCAATTTGGATGGTCTGCGACTTTTGGTTATTTAATGTTGGTTTATACGATTACTCAACTATTAGACGGTAATTTATTAGTGCCTTTATTATTTTCTGAGGCAGTCAATTTACATCCATTGATTATTATTATATCAGTGATTTTCTTTGGTGGATTATGGGGCTTTTGGGGGGTATTTTTTGCGATTCCATTAGCCACATTAGTAAAAGCGATTATTACCGCATTACCGCCAATTAATGTGGCTAATAGTGATGATTATTAACGTAGGGATAATTTACGGCGTAAACCTCGTAAAATCAGGAATACCCAAGGCCAGAGAACACCACTTAGTATGGCACCTGCAATTTCTTGAGAATTAAAAATTGCACTATGTAAAAAGAGTTCTAGTAAGAAAATTGCAATTCGAATTAAGAATACACAAAGAATAACCAATAGGCTTTGCTGCCAGAGAGAAAGATTGCGTAGAATCATAGAATTAACTGCAATCAGATAGGCAAATACGGAAAAAATAAGGGAATGGATACCTAAGATAGAACCTAATACCAAATCCCATACTAATCCAGCTAAAAAGGCAATACCTATGTTGATTCGACCAGGTATTGCCATTACCCAATATAAGAGTACTAAAACTAACCATGCAGGACGATAGCCAGAAAAATCTGTTGGCCAAGGCATAATTTCAAATACTAATGCAATTACAAATGTAATGGTAATCATCAACCATTGAAATATCGCATTTGCTTTCATACTATTCTTCTTCGACTTTTTCTTTTGTTGGTGGCACTGGTTTATCTAATGTATCTGTTGGTAGATCGTTATTCTCTTCAGTATCAGGTGTAGCTTGTTGAGAGGATAAACGTTGTTTTACTACTTCCTTAATTTGGGTTGGAGCATTACCATTTAAACGTTTCATATCCTCATTGGTAGGCCAGAGGAGTAATAGATAACGCAAACGTTCCAGAGAAGCTAACGGTTTAGCAATAATTGTGGCAAAGTAATTATTCCCTTCACGTGAAACAGATTCGACAATAGCAACTGGATAACCTTCAGGAAAACGGCGACCTAAACCAGATGTTACTAATAAATCACCTTTTTCAATATCTGCTGAACGAGAGACATTATCTAGGACCAATTCATCAGGACGACCTGTACCGCTGGCAATAACACGAATATCTGAACGTAATACTTGTAATGGAATAGAGTGTGTAACATCAGAAATTAATAGTACACGGCTAGTGTTATGCCCAACAGAAATAATTTGTCCAACGACTCCTTTTTCATCAATGACAGGTTGTCCTACATAAGCGCCATCTTTCTCACCTTGATTAATGACAACTTGTTGGCGATAAGGATCAGTTTCAGCCGTTAATACTTCGGCAATTTTCTTATATTCGTCATGACGTAATGGAGAGTTTAGTAATAAACGCAAACGCTGATTTTCAACTTTTAATTGATCTAATAATAGAAGGTCTGCATTTTTTTCCATTAACTGCTCTTTTAGTACCTTATTTTCAATTTGTAATGTACCGGTATCAACTAAATTGTCAGATACGCCATCAAGTACCGAACGTGGTGTATTGGCTAAGTAATAGATCCAACTTACAGTAGTTTCTAACACACTGCGAATCTGTAATAAATTGCGAGTTTGCCCATCGGAAAACATTAAGATTACCGATAAAATCACTGCAAAGATAAGTCTGACACCAAGAGAAGGAGATTTTGTGAAAATTGGTTTCATACCATACAATTTATACAAAATAGAGCAGCTTGGATTAACAAGCTGCCCTAATTGGTTTGATAATTCGGATTATTCGTCACTAAAAATATCGCCACCGAGCAAATCAATCATTTCTAGTGCTTCACCACCACCACGTGCAACGCAAGTGAGTGGATCGTCGGCAACAATGACGGGTACACCAGATTCACGAGAAAGTAATACATCAATATTTTTCATTAATGCACCACCACCAGTTAATACCATACCACGTTCAAAAATATCGGCAGCAAGTTCCGGTGGGCATTGTTCTAATGCAGTACGCACGGCACGCACGATACCATCTAATGGTTGTTGAATAGCTTCTAGGACATCTTGAGTATTTAAGGTAAATGTTCTTGGTGCACCTTCGGCAAGGTTATGTCCATGCACTTCCATTTCCAAAATTTCATCGCCATCTTCAATATAGGCACTCGCTAATTCTTTCTTAATTCTTTCAGCGGTTGTTTCACCAATAGATGAACCAAAAGTACGGCGAACATAAGCAATAATTGCTTCATCAAAACGGTCACCACCGATACGAACAGAAGAAGAATACACGACACCATTTAATGAGATAACTGCCACTTCAGTTGTACCACCGCCAATATCAATAACCATAGAACCCGTTGCTTCTGATACAGGTAATTTTGCACCAATCGCAGCAGCCATTGGTTCTTCAATTAAATGCACTTCACGTGCACCAGCACCATAAGCAGATTCTTTAATTGCACGACGTTCTACTTGGGTGGCACCAGCAGGTACACACACTAGAACACGTGGGCTTGGGCGCATAAAATTGTTACGATGGACTTGCTTGATAAAATATTGCAACATTTTTTCAGTTACGAAGAAATCGGCAATCACACCATCTTTCATTGGACGAATTGCACTAATGCTTTTTGGCGTTCTACCTAACATTGATTTTGCTTCACGTCCAACAGCTGCAATATTTTTTAATGAACCAACACGATCTTGACGAATCGCAACAACTGATGGCTCATCAAGTACGATGCCTTGACCTTTAACATAAATAAGAGTATTTGCTGTGCCTAAATCGATAGAAAGGTCATTAGAAAATAGACCACGAATTTTTTTAAACATAATCTTCCGTTTTAATGTGAATAAAATAGGTTAATTTTTACAGTGAAAAAATTGGGTGTAATTTACCAAAAAATCCGCGCTTTTGATAGGGTATTAGGCGGATTTTTTCTTGAAATAATTTGCGATCAAATAGGCAAATGAGGCGCTAATCCGGCATAAAAAAATAACCTCAAAGTATTTCACTTTGAGGTTATTATGCAGTTAAAAATAAGTAATTAAAACTTAAAAGGTAATTTTAACGCCTACATTCGCATCGCTGGTACGGCGGCCTGCGCTACCAAATGTACGTGATACATCAAGATAGAGTACAGTACCAGAGGTTAACTTCATTGAAGCCCCTAATCCAGCGCGATACCAAGTACCACGGTTGTCAACTTCCCAATTATATTTTGCGACAGAGTCAACTTCCATTTGTTGTTTACCAGCAAATTCACGATAAATATCCATTGAACCATAGAAGTTCACCAGTTTATTGCCATACGCTACATTTTGCCCTACTAATAAACCAGTGCGAGCTTGCATGCTATTTGTATTGCCAACTTTTACATCAGCATCATACATTTTTAGCTTATCTGCTTGTACTAGCGTATATTGTAATTGTGCTTGTGGAATCGCGTACCAACCATTACCAAGATCGAAACGCATACCATATTCAGCACTTACTGCCGCATAATCGTTATGTAATTTAGTGGTCGTGGTTTCATCATCTACCGCAGCAGTGGTTTTCACACGTCCCATTGCGGCAACCACATTGGTGTAAGCACCGTTGCCAAAACGCATTGTGTTGTAAACTTTAGCAACCACTTTATTCGCCTCAATATCACCATTAGTAATATTACCGCTAGCACGATCATACTCAAGCGAGGCGCCAAAACGATTTGAACGATCATTAATCGTTGTTACACGATCGTAACCAATTTTCGTTTGGTGAGCGTTCAATTTCACGCCATTGTGGTCATAATCAGCGTTTGAATAGGTTGCCCATAAGCCCTCTTCTTCAGTTGGTACGCCTGAACGTGCAGAATTAATCATATCCGTTGCTAACATTAAGCCAGCAAGTGCAATATTATTGAGGTTATTCTGCGCATTACTATCTATACCGACAGAACGGATACTTGCATAATAGAACTCACCTGCATTGATACCTGCTTGATCTAAGAATAAGCGATCATTCGCAGTTGCATTCGCGACATTCTCATGCCCTAAGTAGAGATCTAATACATCAAATCCATTACCCACAGGTTGAGAATTTGTCTTAAAGACTTCATCATCATTTGGATTAGCCACACCCGCAAATGGAATACGGTAAATGTTATTAGCCGCTTTTGAGGCTTCTTTTAAATCTGCCACAACTTTCGCATACTTATCTGGATCTTGTAGCTGTAAAGTTTGTCCTGCTGCTGGTGAGTTTGTAAAGTTCAGATAACTACTTTCTGTAGGCTTAATTGCTAAATTTAATCCATAAGTATTTTGTCCAGTGCCTGGGTTAGTAATACTTAATACTGAACCTGGTTTATCTGAAACTAAGGTTGCACCGTTAGCATTTAAGTTCTCTAAGGTTGTTTTCGGGCTATTAATTTTCACCACACTATCCTTATCTTGCTCAATGCTATGAATAGTTGCGCTAGTTGGTGCATTAATCTCAATTTCCCCACCATTGCTTGCCTTAATTGGTTTTTCAGTGGTTACTGTTCCTTTAGAATCAAGCTTAATTTTGCCGCCATTATTCGCAGTGAGTTCATTTTTTGCGGTAATGTTATTAGCAGTAAGCACAACTTCAGATGGTTTTACTGTGCCATCAGAGGAGACTTTGCCAACAGAGGAGACTTTGCCAACAGTTAGATCGCTATCTGTTACTGTAACCTTGGTTGCCCCGCCGTTATTAGCAGTAATACCTGGTTGGGTTGCATTAGTTGAAAGATCTAAGTTACCCGTGTTTTGCGTAACAGTCGTTGTACCACCATTATCTGATGAAATTTTACCATTTACAGTAACGGTATCACCTGTTACAGAAGTATTAGCACTGTTATCAGAAGTAACATCATCAGCACTTACTGTTTTACCATTAACAGTAACTTTACCCTCATTATCAGAAGCAATATCACCAATTACTTTAACTGTTTCTGCATCAGCGGTTACTGTTCCTCCTGCACTGGCTGTTGCAGAACCTGTAATATGAAGGGTATCCGTTTGATCATTACCTAATGTTACGGTACCACCGTCAGACGCAGTAACATCTTTCTTCGCAGAAATATTTTGACCTACAACCGTAACGCTCGCACCTTTATCATTCGCATCTTTACCTGCAGCATTAATTACCGAGTTGATAGTAGCGGTTATCGTATTAGTATCGCCTAGCGTAATAGCACCGCCCTTAGTGGCTTCGACTTTGTTCTCAGAATCGCTATTTTCTGTGCCAGCTGTAACGGTTTGACCCGCAACATTCACCTGAGAATCTGCACCATTTGCGGTAATATTGCCTTTCACTTCACCTTTGCCGCCAGCGTCATTAGAACCTGTGATATTGACCACACCGCCATTGTCTGCAGTAGCATCTTTTTCCGCTGTTGCAGTTTTTCCACTTACAGTAACAGTTGAAGTGTCATCGCCATTTTTACCACTTGCTGAAATATTATCAGTAACTGAAGCAGTTCCCTCTGTATTAGAGGCTTTAACATTAATATCCCCGCCATTGGTTGCTTGAGCAGTTCCTGTAATAGATGCTGTGGTTGTAGTATCGCCACCCACTGTTACTTTACCTTTATCAGCTGCGCTTGCACTCCCTGCAGTTGCCGATTCAGTACCCTTAACTGTAACGTTTGAATTTTCGCCAGTCGCTGTTGCTGCACCAGTAACCGAAGCATTTTTAGTTGAAGTATCACCAACCGAAACAACGCCGCCAGTATTTGCAGTAGCTGCATTCGCTTTAGCAGTTTCTCCTGAAACGTTCACTTTTGAACCAGTGCCAGTTGCGGTAGCTGTGCCTTTTACTTCACCTTTACCGCCAGTCTCATTTGCACCAGTGATATTGACCACACCGCCATTGCTAGCCTCAGCTGCGCCTGTAACTTCGGCGACTTTCCCTTTAACCGTTGCAACCGCCTTAGCGTCATTCGCAGTAACACTCTCTGCTGTGGTTTTGGTGGTTGCATCATTCCCCACAGTAATTTTTCCGCCCGTGCCGTCGGTTTCGCCATTTCCAGCGGTGATTGCTCCAGTATCAATCGAGCCTTTTTGTGCGTCTTTATTGACATCAATCGTACCAGTTTTGTCGGCGGAGAGGGTGCCTAGCTTGGTTACTGCGTTATCATTTTCATTTGTGTTATTAACCGTAATCGTACCGCCGTCGGTGGCATTGAGCGCACCAGCGCTTTTCTCCGCAGGAAGATCTTTATTGATATTATCCCCTTGCAGGATAACGGTCGCAGCAGAACCATTTGCCGTTGTTGTGTTGGTTACTTTTAAGTTATTAGTGCTGTTATCCCCAAGTGAAATATCACTGTTTTTATCGGCAGTGATAGCATCATTGGCTTGAATATCTTGCCCTAAAACTGTTATGTATGATTTAAATCTTTCATTACTAGATTGCGCCGTAATCGCACCATCAAGTTGCACACTAGGGCTACTTGCGTTACCAATATTGACTTTACTACCTAGTCCAGTGGCATTAATGCTATCTTTTACTTTAACTCTGCCTGTTTCACTATCCTTATTAATACTGATTTCGCTCAGAGCACCTGTTACCTGTATAGCTTTGACTGTTGCAGCAGTGTTGGCAGAAACCTTAATTTTGGAGTTCACTCCTGTTGCTTCAAGGGAAGTGTTTTCTGCATTAACCGTTGGTGCTGTAATATTGATCGCATTCGTAGTGTTTTGGTCTATGATCGAACCGCTTTTGGTAACTGTAGAGTTAGTACCAGTAAAGTTAATAGTTTCGCCAGCGGTTAAATTCATTGACCCAGCAGACCCTGTATTAGTTGAACTGACATTACCGCTAATATTCAGATCTTTTGTTGCATTAAGGGTTACTTGCCCACCGTCTCCATTAGCTGGACGAGCATTGGTTGTAGCATTGTTGTAATTAATAGTATTGGCATTAATGGTTTCTGCGCCAACATTTAAGGTTCCATCGTTTACAGTGGTTGTTTGTTTTAAATCGACTTTTTTGTTGCCAGTTAATGTAGCAGTACCACTTTTATTAACGGTAACATCGCCATTAAACGTAATAGGTTTTTGTGAATCTTTAATATTTAGTGCTGCAGCTGTAGCACTTGCATCAGAGGAGCCAACTACTGTTGTGCCAGTTACTGTTGTTGCGGCGTTTGTTGAGTTAACATTGATCGTTCCACCTTCTGCATTAATGCGGCCAATCGAAGTAGTTTTCGCAGTATCAGTAGGATCACCAGAGTCAGCGTTATTGGTTAAATTAATTTGTGAGGTGTCGTTAGGTCTGAGTGCGCCAGTAACAGCAAGACCATTATCAGCGGTAATATTAACTTTTGCATTATTAGAACTAGCAATATCACCTGTTACTGTTACATTTGATTTAGAGGTAATTTGTACATCACCAGCGTCAGAAGAGGTGATGTCTTGAGTGGCAACGCCGCCATCTTCGCCAGTGCCATTAGAGGTTAAACGTGTTACATTGGTTGCCTTAATTGTGCCTGTGGTTAATTTTTTCTGTGCAGTAATATCAAAGTTGGCAGTTTTATTTTCTATATTACCAACAGTAACTCCCCCCCTTGTGGCTTTTACATTGACCGTTCCTGTTTCAGCTATTATTCCGGCATCACCAGCATTGATATTATTTCCTGCGGTAATTGCAATGCCACTAGAGCCTGTGGAATCATTTACTTGCGTCCATAAAAGATTAGTTGTATTAGTGGCTGTAATATCATTGGTCGCATTAATGGTAATATTACCACTAAGTGTTGCTTTTGCAGCATACGCTGCATTTTTGATAGTGATGTCTTTAGCAGATGTTACATTTAGTTGAGCTTCAGGTCTCTGTGCGTATATGGCTAAACCACTTTCTTTATTTTGTGCATCTATTTCAATATTGCCTGAAGTACTGGTTACATATAATGTTGTAGCTTTATACTGTCCTCTACCTAGGTCACTGTTAACATCAATAACGCCTTTATTGTTAGTTCCATTGCCTGTTACTGTAATGCTATCTTCACTAACAGTTTTTGAATTACCACTTGTTGCGGTTATAGTGGTATATTCAGTTGCAAACGCTGTACCAGTTATTAAAGAGCTGACTGCTAAACTAAGTAGTGTTTTTTGAAAAGATTGTTTATACATAAATACGATATCCTAAAATAATTGGTAATTATTTATTATTTACAATAATAAAAAAGGAGGAGAGCTCACCTGATCTGACCCCGAAAAGTTGGACGATTATTTTAAGGACTGAATTCTGTATTGAACAGGACTCAGTCCATTTA
>NZ_JBHLWA010000045.1:0-53860 GCF_042433085.1 Gallibacterium melopsittaci | reverse complement strand
ATCGTTTTGGTGAATCAGCACCAGCAGGTGAATTATTTAAACTCTTTGGTTTCACTGTTGAGAATGTGGTAGCTAAAGCGAAGGAAATTCTTTAATTTATATAGATCTTAAATTTTTATAAAAACCTCTCTTACTTTAAATAAGAGAGGTTTATTTTATTATTATATGATCTTAGAAGATGCCTTCTGTTTGATATTAATGAATAACATAATCAATAAAATCACAATACCTACAATATCAGAGATAAATTCTGGTGAGATTAAGAGTACTGAACCAATCGCTAAGATAATTCTAAATAATGGATTGATATTGTGTTTGAAGTAACCTTCTACCGCAGCAGATAAACCAATTACGCCCAAAATAGAGGTGACACAGACCGAAATAATCTCACTAATGGCTGGTAATGGGAAAGAGTTGGCGGTAATCGCTGCATTATGCACATCAATCATTAACATACTTGGATTGTAAACAAAGATAAATGGAATGATGAAACCTGCTAATGCAAGGCGTAATGATTGCCAGCCAGTCTTCATTGGATCGCCACCAGCAATACCTGCACCTGCAAATGAAGCTAATGCCACAGGTGGTGTAATGTTAGCAAAGATACCAAAATAGAATACAAACATATGGCTCACTAATAATGGGATATTGAAGTCGGCTAATGCTGGTGCCGCCATGGTTGCTGTGATGATATATGCAGGAATAGAAGGTAAACCCATTCCTAAAACAATAGAGGCTAACATAGTGAGAATTAAGGTAAGTAATAGTGAACCTGCACCAAACGTAACAATATAGGAGGTCATTACAGTACCGAAACTAGTAAGATTTACTACACCAATAATAATGCCAACTACGGCACAAGCCGCCATAACTGGTAATGATTGTTTAGCCCCATCTTCTAGAGCTTCAACAATTTCTTTCACGCCCATACGAGTTTCTTTGCGTAACCAACTGACTACAATGGTAATCAGGATAGTATAAGTAGCAGCATAACCAACAGGTACGGATTCAATTAAAAAGACGACTAATGCCACAATTGGAATAAACATATGACCACGTTCTTTTAAGACGAGTTTTAATTGTGGTAATTGATCTTTAGAAAGTCCTTTAAGATTACGTTTACCAGCTCGGAAATGGACTTGAGCGATAACACTAATGTAATAGAGTAATGCAGGTAATAGTGCTGCTAAAGCGATAGTGCTGTATTTAACGCCAGTGGTTTCTGCCATAATAAAGGCACTAGCTCCCATAATTGGCGGTAAGATTTGCCCACCAACAGAGGCACTTGCTTCTACTGCACCAGCAAAGTTTGGTTTATAACCAATTTTTTTCATTAGTGGAATAGTAAATGCACCAGTACTAACAACATTGGCGACTGCTGCACCATTAATACTTCCCATAAAACCACTTGAAATCACTGCTACTTTTGCTGGTCCGCCTTGGCGACTACCTGCTAAAGCGAGAGCTAAATCATTGAAAAGTTTGCCCATACCTGATTTAGCCAGAAAAGCACCAAATAAGATAAATAAGAAAATAAAGCTAACGGAGGCACCGATTGCGGAAGAGTAAAGTCCTTCAGTTTTTAGATAGAGTTGCCCAAAAATATCGCCAATATCATAGTAACGCGTTAAAAGACGATCTGGCATAAAGTCCATTGAGCTGATAAAAGGATAGAGTAAAAACAATAAAGAAAAAATAATTAAGATATAACCTGTTAAACGTCTTGCCGCTTCTATAACGATTAACGTAGTAATAATGGCAAAAATGATGTCATTTTCATTTGGAATACCGCCTCGTGTTGTCATTAAGGCTTGATATTCATAACAGAGATAACCCGCAGTAATCAGCGCTAATAGTCCAAGAATCCAGTCAAACCACATAATACCTCGTTTGCTGTATTTTTTACTGACGGGATAAATTAAGAAAATCAGTAATGCACCAATACCAACGTGTAAAGCACGTTGTAATAAGGTAGGTAGTGGATAAAAAGTGATATAGAGATGAAATAAAGAATAAGCAACGGCAACAATCGTAATAATATGTTTTTGCCAATGAGATTGAACAGATTTAGTGACAGATTCTTTATCGTATTTTTCTAAAATGTCTTGATAATCCGTATCTGGGTTAGTGTGTTCGTGGTTTGACATGACATTTCACTCCTAATAAAAAAGAAAATAGATTTTGTTTTATTGGAATAATTTTTATCTCGCTATAATCAGGAACGAGTTGGTAAACAGGGAGTACAAAATCATTAGTAAACAAGACTCCTTGCATATTGGATGAAACCACCCAATTCAGTTCTGGCAAAGTAATGTGTTTTGCAACACCCACAAAACCATACGGAGCAGTAATCGCTTTTCCATCTGCTGGTGACCCCGCACCGAATGTTTGCTGGAATACTTTATCCAAAATGAGAACATTATCTTGTTGGAAATAATGTTCTTGCCATAATTGTTTTTCTACAGAGTGTTTCCACTGCAATGTAAATTCATTTGTTGGTAAACGACACGAACTTTTGCCATAGTGAATAAAGATCGTATCGATTGGAAAAGAAAAGATCATTACGCCAACGACAACTAAGAAGGTAATGATCTTATAACTTTTTCGCATTATTGTTTTTTGCTCATTTCGTCATAATAACGTTTTGCACCCGGATGTAATGGGGCAATTGCACCTTTTTGAGCTTCTTCTAAGCTGATATCTTTGGCGGCTTGGTGTGAAGATTTTAATTTATCCAAACTTTCAAAGAAGGTTTTAGTGAGTAGATATACATCATCATCACTTAAATCTGAACGTACAATTAATGCGTTACGGATAGCAATAGTTGGAATATCTTCCGCATTATTGTAAGTCCCTGCTGGGATTACCATTGAAGTGAAGTAAGGATACTCTTGCATAATTTTTTCAGCACCCTCTTTTGGAATACTGACTAACTGAAGATCAAAACCTTGTTGTAATTCCATTAAGGATGAATTTGGTAATCCACTGGTTAAAAATGCTGCATCAATACGTCCAGCTTTTAACGCATCAACTGCTTCTGCATAACCTAAGTAATCAACAGTAATATCGTTATAGGTAATACCGAAACCAGCTAATAATTTACGTGCATTCACTTCTACTCCAGAGTTTTGAGCACCTGTTGCAACACGATGACCTTTTAAATCAGAAATGGTTTTAATGCCTGTTTTTTTCGATGTAATGATTTGTACGAAATTTGGATAAAGTCCTGCAATTTCACTTACTGTTGTAATTTTTTTATTTTCAAAACTACCTAAACCATTTACCGCATCACTTAATGCGTCACGCATCACAAATGCCATTTCAACTTTTTTACTATTCAATAAATTAATATTTTCTACTGAAGCACCTGTCGTTTGGGTTTTAGAGTTTGCTTTTAAATCTGTTGAATAAATTTCGGCAAGTGTAGTACCAATAATGTTATAAGGACCTGAAGCCCCACCAGTTGCAATCGTAACAAACTTAGAAGCCAGTTTTGGTGCAGAATTGTCACTTGTCGCAGCAGGTGCTGGGGCAGCTTGTTCTGTTGTATTGGCTGTTGTATTAGTTGTCGGTTTTTCTTTTTCATCATTACAACCAACAAGTACGACAGATGAAACAAGAAGTGATGAAAGGAGAAGTGTTTTAAATTTTGCCATATGAGCCATCCCGATGTTGTGTTATTAGAATTAAATAAAATTGTAAAATAGATGTTAATGCATAAATATGCAAGTAAGTGTGATTTGAATTGTGTAGTGGATCACAATTTAAATAAGAAAGAAATAATTTGTTGGCTTAAAGTTTCTTAATTGATTGTCGCACAATTAATTCAGGCTCAAGCATTAACGTTTTATACTCTTGTTGTGGTGATTTAATTCGTTGTAATAACGTTTCTACTGCAAGTTTCCCCAATTCTGCTTTAGGTTGATGGATCGTGGTGAGCGGTGGCGTTAAATATTGTGCAAGCATAATATTATCGTAACCAATCACGGAAATATCTTCTGGAATGCGTAAACCTTGCTGCCAAGCAACTTGATAAACGCCAACCGCAATCGTATCACTACACGCAAAAATAGCCGTTGGACGATCTTTGGCTAGCAATAATTTTTTCATTCCCTCAACACCGCCTTCAAAATCGAAATGACTTTCAATAATCCATTCAGGGTTAATTGTAAGGTTTGCGTCTTGTAACGCTTTTTGATAACCAATTAAACGGTTATGTGCTAAAGATTTATCTAATTTACCCGTGATAATGGCAATTTTCTGATGACCTTGTTCAATCAGGGTTTTAGTCGCTAAATAAGCGCCTGCTTCTGAATCTTCGTAAATTCGATCCGCATTAAGTGCAGTTGGCCACCAATCCATAATGACCATAGGTAGCTGGACATTGAGTTGTTTCACCAGTGAATGACGTGCATCAGAATACATTAACAATAAACCATCAACCTGTTTTTGGATTAATGTTTGGATATTTTGTAATAAGCGAGCTTCATCACCATCAGTACTAGAAATAATTAAATTGTATTGATGTTGATTACAATATTGTTCAACGCCACTTACCACTTCCGCAAAAAATGGATTGCTGGTGGCAGTCACTAACATACCTAAGGTTTTGGTTTCTTTAACTTTTAAACTACGAGCAACAGCAGAAGGGGTGTAATTTAATTCTTGTACAACTTTCATAATTTTTTCACGCATCTCATCACTGACGTAACGACTATTATTGATGACATGTGAAACTGTTGATGTAGAAACTTTTGCAATTCTTGCAATGTCTTTCATTGTTGCCATAAATCACCCCTATTACTGCGAGTTGGCTAAGTTATTCCGCTTTTTGTAAAAAAGCAATGGTTTCCTCTTTGGTTGGAATAGAAGATTGTGCACCAAAACGGGTAACGCTAATTGCTGCGGCAGCATGTGCAAATTGGATAGCTTCTTCAAGCGATTGATTTTCGAGTAAAGCGGTAACAAGTGCACCATTAAAGGTATCACCTGCAGCCGTAGTATCTTTAGCTTCTACACGGAAACCAGGAATAATTTTTTGTAGTTGATTGTGGCTAATAAATACCCCTTTTGCCCCTAAGGTAATTAATACAATCGCTACCCCTTTTTGATGGAAAATTTGTGCAGCACGTTTTGCACTCTCTTCATCAACCACTTTTACACCAGTGAGAATTTCAGCTTCGGTTTCATTAGGGGTAATCATAGTTAACAGCGAAAATAACTCATCAGGTAATGCACGGGCAGGTGCAGGATTAAGTACAACGTGTGTACCCACTTGTTTCGCAATTTTAGCTGCATACATAACACCTTCTAATGGCGTTTCTAATTGCATTAAGATCGCTTCTGCTTGCGTAATTTGTTGTGCAAATTTAGCGACAAGATCAGTAGATAAATGTGCATTTGCTCCAGCAGAAATGACAATACTATTCTCACCATTTTGAGCAACTTGGATCATTGCAATACCCGTAGTTTCACCATCAATCGTGGTAATGCTATTAACATCAATACCTTGTTGTTGAAAGGAGGTTTTCATTTGTTGCCCAATATCATCATTACCGATACAAGCAATAAATTGGACTTTGGCACCTAAACGAGCTGCTGCAACTGCTTGATTTGCCCCTTTACCTCCGAAAACAATATGATAATTTTTACCTGATAGCGTTTCGCCTGGTTGAGGGAAATAGGGTACTTGAATGACGTGATCAGCGTTAATACTACCAAGTACGGTAAGCATTTTATTTGCAGACATAATAAAAACTCCTTAGATGCTTAATCAATACAACAATATTTGAAAGTGGGTGAAAAATATTCCTTCCACCCACGTTTATAGTAATTATTCTTTAGTAACCACTTTTAATGGCACTGGGATTTTCGCTTCAACAGCTTGACCTTTAATCACTTTATCTGCAGTTTGTACGCCTAGTGCACCAATAAGATCAGGTTGTTGAGCAATAGTTGCAGCAAGTTTGCCACTTTTTACGGCTTTGACACCGTCATCTGTTCCATCAAAACCAACAATGACCACAGATTTATTTGCTGCTTGGATCGCACGAATTGCACCTAATGCCATTTCATCATTTTGTGCAAATACAGCTTGTACACTTGGTTGAGCGGTTAAAAGATTTTCCATTACGTTTAATCCTTTAGTACGGTCAAAATCGGCTGGTTGGCTAGCAAGGACATTAAAGTGGTGTGCATCAACAGCTTGTTTAAATCCTTCACCACGTTCACGAGCAGCAGAGGTACCTGCAATACCTTCTAATTGGATAACTTTGGCATTATCACCTAATTTTTTCGCAATAAAATCACCCGCCATTTTACCACCAGCAACGTTGTCAGATGCGATATGGCTTACGACTTCACCTTGTGCGGCACCACGGTCTAAAGTGATGACTGGGATTTTTTTCTTATTAGCAACACGAACTGCATTCGCAACGGCAGTTGAGTCAGTTGGGTTGATTAATAAAACTTTTGCACCACGAACAGTGATGTCTTCAACATTAGCAAGCTCTTTAGATGGATCGTTTTGCGAATCTAAAACAACGAGATTATAGCCTAATTTTTGTGCTTCTTTTTCAGCACCTTCTTTTAAGGTAACGAAAAATGGATTATCTAATGTGGAAACAGCAAGGGCGATAGTATCTTTTGCTAATGCAACATTACTTGCAAGCGTACCGAGAACTAAAGCGGATGCGATAAGAGTAAGTTTTTTCATAAAGGTTCTCCTTTAATTAGGGTTGACTAAATAAGTTAGGCTGATTTACGACTACAAAAATGATCTGTGAGTACAGCAAGTAAGATCACAATAGATTTAGCAATCATTTGGTAATAAGACGAAATATCTAAAAGGTTTAAAGCATTATTTAAGAAACCAATAATTAATGCCCCGATTAAAGTACCCATAATTCGTCCTTTACCGCCCATTAAACTGGTACCACCAACAACGACAGCAGCAATCGCATCTAATTCATAAGATACGCCTGCAGTTGGTTGGGCAGAGGATAAACGGGAAGTAACAATAAGACCTGCAACGGTTGCAAGGAAACCACTGACGGCATAAACAAAGATTTTTACTTTATCAACATTAATACCAGATAAACGGGTCGCAGATTCATTACCACCAAGTGCATAGATATAACGACCGATTGGTGTATGTTTAAGTAGATACCAAGCAACGGCGAAAATAATTGCCATTAACCAGATTGGGAATGGAATACCGAGTAGGTAACCAGTACCAAGGAAAGTAAATTGATCGGCTGCATCTGAAAAACCAATACTAATAGGACGACCATCGGTATAAACCATAGTGACACCACGTAATAATGTCATGGTAACTAAGGTAGCAATAAAGGCCTGTACCTTACCTTTAGCAATGATGACACCACTAACACCACCAAGTAAGGTACCAAAGAGTAATACGAGTGGAATCACAACAAAAATTGAAAGCTCAAGGTTTACTAGTGACGCAGCCACTGCACCAGTTAATGCAAGGATTGAACCAACAGAGAGGTCGATGCCAGCGGTTAAAATAACAAATGTCATCCCTACTGCGATAATCGCATTCACAGAGGTTTGACGGAGAATATTCAATAAGTTATCGATTGTGAAAAAATTTGGACTAATAAATGAAACGATAACAATAAGAACAAGTAACGCAATAATAGAACGTTGTTCGATTAAAAATTCTTTTAAATTAAATTGTTTATTTGTCATGGTTGGGGTAGCCATAATACATCCTTATTAATTAATGAATTTGTGTAATTGCGGCGGTAAGGAGTTTTTCCTGACTAACATCATCACGCAAAAACTCAGCACTAATTTCACCGTTATTCATCACTAAAACGCGATCGCTCATACCAATAATTTCAGGCATATCTGAAGAAACAATGATGATGCTCATCCCTTCTTCTTTAAATTTATTGATTAATTGATAGATTTCTTTTTTTGCACCAACATCAATTCCACGTGTTGGCTCATCGAGAATTAACACATCAGGGCGAGTCATTAACCCTTTAGCAATTGCTACTTTCTGTTGATTACCACCAGAGAGTAAACCAATTGTTTGATCCATTGATGGGGTTTTAATATTAAACAGATCAATGAAATCTGTTACGGTCATTTTTTCTTTCTTATGATTAATAGAGTAATGTTCGGTTAATTGTTTTAAGGCAGTTAGGGTCATATTTTCTTTGATCGTCATACCTAACACTAAACCGTCACCTTTCCGATCTTCCGAAATATAGACAATGCCATTATTTAAACCATCTTGTGGTGAGTGAATGGACAGTTGTTTTTGATGCAAATAAATTTCACCACTGGTTTTATGATAAGCACCATAAATTAATTTCATTAGTTCAGTTCTGCCAGCACCCATCAATCCAGAAATACCTAAAATTTCACCTTTATTTAAACGGAAGGAAGCGTTATGCACACCGTGACCACTAAGATTTTTAACTTCTAACACGGTTTCACCAATTGGAGAGTTGATATGTGGATATTGTTCGGATAGTTTCCGACCAACCATCAGTTCGATTAATTGCTCTTCATTGATTTGGCTTAACTCACATTCGGCAATTAATTCGCCATCGCGTAAAATTGTGACATCATCGCAAATGGTAAAAATATCTTGCATACGGTGAGAGATAAATACAATGCCACAACCTTGTGTTTTGAGTTCACGAATCACATCAAATAGTGCAGCTGTTTCGGTATCAGTGAGGGCATCAGTCGGTTCATCCATAATGATCACTTTGGCATCAAAACTAAGTGCTTTAGCAATTTCGATCATCTGTAATTCACCAAGTGATAACTGATCAACTGGGGTAGATGGACTATGTTTTACTTTTAAACGGCGGAGTAATTTTTCTGATTCAGCAGACATTTTTGCCCAATCGATTCCGCCAAATCGGGTGGTAAATTCACGACCTAAAAAGATATTTTCCGCAATAGTAAGATTAGGAATAATATTTAATTCTTGATGAATAATACTGATTCCCGCAAGTTGCGATGCTTTAGGATTTTTAAAGGTAACTTCTTGACCAAGATAGTGAATCGAACCTTCATCTTTGGTATAAATGCCTGTCAAAATTTTCATCAAGGTAGATTTACCTGCACCATTTTCGCCCATTAATGCCATTACTCTACCTGGATAGACTGACAATCCTGCTTTATATAAAGCACGTACACCAGGGAAAGATTTGCAGATATTGTCTAATTTAAGAATTGGTTGCATCGTTTTTTCCTCTTAAAAAGGAACACCTGAATAAATAATAATGTTGGCATAAGGAGTACATTCACCAGAACGGACAAAGCCTTTACTTGCTTGGCTTGTTTGTTTGAATTCTGTATGTGAAACGTAATCAATGATGATTTCGTTATTTTGTTGTTGTCCTAATTGCGCCAAACGTTGTAATAAAGCAGTATGGATGACTGGATTTTTTTCTTTAATTTCTTCTGCGAGTAAGACTTTTTCAACGAAGCATTCACTCACAACGGCATCAAAAACAGCAAGAAAACTTGGGATACCTGGAGTTAATGCGAGATCAACACAATCTGCGTGTCTTGGAATTGGCAACCCCGCATCACAAAGCGTAAGTGAATCGGTATGACCTAAAGTTGCAATGACATGAGAGAGGTGCGAATTTAAAATGCCTACTTTTTTCATTTTTTACTCCTATTTTTTTGTCATCGAAACGTTTCGATAGAAATCATAGAGGAGTTTTTCTACCCTGAAAATAAGCAAATTTTAAATTTGTGAAGCGGATCAAAATAAATTTTTAAGTCAAGATTTGCAGTATTTATCTTTTTAAATAGAGAATAGTCATTGCAAAATAGACTATAGCAGTAAAAATAACAGAAAAACTCAATCAAGGTTTTACGTTAAAAAATGATTAAATAACAAGGAGCAAACACTATGTCATATGTTTTTACCCCACCACCAGTTGCCGCAATTCCAGTAGTCAATAGTGACCAGCTTTTTGCGGTACGTCGTGTTTATTGTGTTGGACGAAATTATGCAGCCCATGCTCGAGAGATGGGACACGATCCTGATCGTGAACCACCATTTTTCTTTTGTAAGCCAGCAGATGCTATTCGTCCTGTGATGCCAGGGGAAACTTATGCTTTTCCTTATCCAAGTCTGACTGAGAATTTGCATTATGAAGGTGAATTAGTCGCGGTGATTGGTAAGTCTGGTCGAAATATTTCTGCGGATACTGCATTAGAATATATTTGGGGATATGCCGTAGGATTAGATATGACACGGCGTGATTTACAAAATCAGATGAAAGCAATGGGACGTCCTTGGGAAATAGGTAAGGCGTTTGATGCTTCTGCACCGATAGGGCCAATCTATCCAGTTAGTCAAGTAGGGCATATTACTTCTGGTGCTATCTGGTTAAATGTGAATGGTGCAGAAAAACAACGTAGCGATATTCGTGATTTAATTTGGTCTGTGGCTGAAACGGTTGCCCATTTATCAACATTATTTACCTTAGAACCAGGTGATATTATTTTTACTGGGACACCAGAAGGCGTAGGGAAAGTTGTACCTGGTGATCATATCCAAATGGGGATTGATCAATTAGGTGAGTTAAAGATTAAAATTGTTGAGTAATGTGATTACGGTATAGGTCGGATCAAAATCCGACCTTATTGTGATTTATAGTGTGACTACTAATTGATCGTAAGCGCGTTTTGCTTTAGCACGAGCTTGTTCTGTATCTTCTGCACTGGCTAAAATCACGCCTAAGCGACGGTGTCCGTTCACTTCTCCTTTGCCGAATAAACGTAAGCCTGTATCAGGTTCAGCGAGAACGTTTTCTAAATTAGCAAAACTGACTTGGGTTGATTTGCCTTCAACAACAATCGCTCTGGACGCACTTGGGGCAAGTAACTTAATTTGTGGAATCGGTAAACCAAGAATAGCTCGAGCGTGTAATGCAAACTCAGAAAGATCTTGTGAGATTAAGGTAACCATACCGGTATCATGTGGACGTGGTGAAACTTCATTAAAAATGACTTCATCGCCACAAACAAACATTTCAACACCAAAAATACCATAACCACCTAAAGCACCAGTGATTTTTTCGGCGATTTGTTGAGCTTTTTGTAACGCAATTTCACTCATTACTTGTGGTTGCCAAGATTCACGATAATCACCATCCACTTGAACGTGTCCTATTGGAGCGAGGAAAGAAGTTCCATCACGATGGCGCACGGTTAATAACGTAATTTCATAGTCAAATTTGATAAATCCTTCGACAATGACTCGACCACCGCCAGCACGACCACCTTCTTGAGCATATTGCCAGGCTTTTGCTAAATCATTTGGATTTTTTAGAATACTCTGTCCATGCCCAGAAGAACTCATAATCGGTTTTACGACACAAGGTAAACCAATATCATTTACGGCTTGTTGAAAATCAGTGAAATTATCAACAAAACGGAATGGCGAGGTAGGCAAACCTAATTCTTCTGCCGCTAAACGTCTAATTCCTTCACGATTCATTGTTAATTTCACCGCTTTTGCGGTAGGAATGACGTTAAAACCTTGTTGTTCTAATTCGACTAGCGTATCAGTCGCAATCGCTTCGACTTCTGGGACAATATAATCAGGCTTTTCTTTTTCAATTAATGCTTTTAGTGCCGCACCATCTAACATTGAAATGGTATAAGCACGGTGTGCGACTTGTTGTGCAGGTGCGTTGTCATAACGATCAACCGCAATCACTTCTACCCCAAGACGTTGTAATTCAATCACAACCTCTTTACCTAACTCACCAGAACCTAGCATCATTACTTTTGTCGCTACAGGTGTAAGCGGTGTACCCAATGTCGTCATAAAATATCCTCTGTTGTGTGCAAATATAGTGTATAGAACGAGTAAAAAATAAAAAGCCAAGTTAGAAAACTTGGCTTAAAAAATTAGTGATTTAAAAAGCTGTCATCAAGGAGTAAATCCTGATTATTGTTGATGCCAATGCCTTGCTCTAATACTTTTTTAGCGGCCGCTTGTGCATCTGCAAGTGAATGTTCGGTATAGGTTCCACATTGATATTCATTTAATTCTGGAATCTGTTTTTCACTTTCAACTTTTAATACATCTTGCATAGCTTTTTCCCAAGCAACAACAACTTGTTGTTCAGTCGGTGAGCCAATTAGACTCATATAGAAACCAGTACGGCATCCCATTGGAGAGATATCAATAATTTCTACATTGTCGCTGTTTAAATGGTCACGCATAAATCCTGCAAAAAGATGTTCAAGGGTATGAATCCCTTTTGGACTGATATTATCTTTGTTTGGTTTGCAAAAACGTAAATCAAAAACAGTAATTTGGTCGCCTTTTGGTGTTTGCATAGTTTTAGCAACACGCACAGCTGGCGCTTGCATTTTTATATGGTCAACTTTAAAACTGTCTAGTAATGGCATGAAAAAAATCCTTATTTTTTAAATTTAATTGAACTTTTCTAAAATCGCTTTGTCTTAAAAGCTGCAACATAATGGTTGTTTAAATTAGTTCCTTAGGTTATTGCCGCTCACCCGAGCGGCTTTTTTTATTTTAAGATCTGATACTCGTGGTTGTATAGTCATTTCTTAGTACAAATTTTTATTTCTTATAAAGAAATACTTATTTGTTATAAGTGATTAAGATCTAAAACAATTTTTCCCAGTGTTGTACCAGTTTCCAATAAACGATGTGCAGTTTGTATCTCTTTAATTGGGAAAATTTTTGCAATCTGTAAATGTAATGTGTTATCAGCTAAGTAACCTAACATAGTAGCGAGATCATCTGGATTTGGTACGGCAAGCATTTTTTCCACAATTAATTGTTGTTCTGCACCAGCTTGTTGTAATAAAGGTACATGAATGGTTGGAATACAGATCACACGTCCACCTTTTTTCACCATTTTTAATGCACTTACCCCACTTTCACCACCGACTAAATCAATAAAGAGATCTGCCTGTAAATCGGGATAATTTTCTGGCTGGTGATAATCAAACCATTGTGTTGCACCTAACGCTAATGCAGCTTCACTTTTCGCTTTAGAACAAATAACCGAAATTTTCACTGGTTGTTTAGCAAGTAATTGCAACAATAGATGACCTACACCACCTAATGGTGCAGAAAGCAGAATATGTTGGTCTGGTTGTAAGTTAGCTTGTTGTAATATTTGATAAGCGGTGACAGCAACGGTTGGCATTGCACCTGCTTCAACTAAAGAAACCTGTTCAGGCACATTTGCCACTAAAGCCGCATCAACGGCAACATAACGTGCATAACAGCCACCTTCAAAGGTAAGTGCTGCCACACGATCACCTATGTTAGAACCGCTTTCACTACCCGCTTGAATGACAACTCCAGCGACATCAAACCCCAATACAGCAGGAAAACGTGATTTAAATTTTCCTGCTCCCCAACCTAAACCCTTGCGAGTTTTAAAATCAACAGGATTAATACCTGCAAAATGATTTTCAATTAATACTTGGTGTGGTGAAATTTCTGGAAGAGGTAAATGTTCTTGAAAGGTAAGAACATCTGCTTCACCAAACTGACTAATGGTTGCACCATAGTTTTGCATAATACACTCCCGTTGTTGTCGGTTAATAAAATAATTGTTGTTTTATTTGTTCAGCAACTTCTACGCCTTGCAATGCACTGATTACCGCTAAGGCAAAATCAAAGGCAGCGCCAGGACCTCTACCGGTGATAAAAGGCGTATCTACTACAGCAGGAACATGGTGATAATTGACGCCATTGTCTAATAGAATTTGACGCATAGAAGGATAGCAAACAGCATTTTTGTTTCGTAATAAGCCTAATTCTGCTAATACTGTTGGAGCCGCACAAATTGCTGCAATCCATTTATGATGAGAGATAAATTGTTGCAATAAATCATGTAATGCACGGTATTTATCAGGATTGACTTTTCCACCTGGTAGAACAATCACATCATATTGCAATAAATCAGTTTGTGTGCATAAACGATCAGCATGAATGTTGACGTTATGTGCAGAAGTAACTACTTCAGATTCTTCAAGTGAAATTAGATCAACGGATAAGTTTGCACGTCTAAATAGATCAGTTGGGACTAAAGCTTCGGCATCTTCAAAACCTTGTGCTAATAGAAGGGCAATTTTTTGTGTCATATATTTTCTCCTTTATTGAATAGCTAGTTCATTATACGCTTTTTTGTTGAAAAATTTTGCCAAGAGCGTATTATGCACACCTTATTTTTGAGTTGGGTTCCCTCACCCCAAGTGATGTAATGTAATAAAAAGGACACAAAATGATTTCAGCACAAACGCTATTTAGCGACCGTGAAAAACGTCGCGCACTTATTTTATTAACTTTTTTTCATATTTTTATCATTGCGATCAGCAATTATCTCGTTCAAATTCCCTTTACAATTAATCTAGCTTGGTTAGATTTTAGTTTTCATAGCACATGGGGAACATTAACTTTCCCATTTATCTTTCTTGCCACGGATTTAACGGTGCGAGTATTCGGGGCAAAAGAAGCTCGCTGGATTATTTTTTGGGTAATGTTGCCCGCATTAGTCGTAAGTTATGTGATTTCTACGCTGTTTTCAGATTCACAGTATCAAGGGTTAGCTGCATTAGTGACTTTTAATCTCTTTGTATTTCGGATCTCTTTTGCCAGTTTTGCGGCTTATGTATTAGGGCAATTATTAGATGTATTAGTTTTTAACCGCCTCAGACAATTAAAAACGTGGTGGATTGCTCCAACAAGTTCAATGGTATTTGGTAGTCTTTGTGATACTTTTGCTTTCTTTGCGATAGCTTTCTATCACAGTACCGATCCTTTTATGGCGGCGAATTGGGTCGAAATAGGTTTTGTGGATTACTTATTTAAGCTCTTTATTGGATTACTCTTTTTTGTGCCAGTTTATGGTGTAGTGTTAAATGCCATTATGCGTAAGCTCGCTATGTTAAGTCTTACGCAAACGGCAGAAAGTCATAGCTAATTGGCAATATAAATATCAAAACGATGATTTTTCGTTTTCTGGCTAAAATGAGGGATTTTGTCAGCTAAATAATTGGCATAATCGGGACGTTTAACAACAACTCGGTGTGCCAATTTCAAGGCGATTTCAAGTAACTGATCGGCATCTAAATCTGCTCCCACCAATGATTGAAATACGCGCATCTCTTTTTTTACTAATGCACTTTTTGTTTTGTGCGGAAACATAGGATCTAAGTAAACCACATCAAAATGGTTGGTTTGTGGATCTAGTTCTGCGATCGTTTTTATGGGTAATAACTGCATTCGTTGCTGCATAAACTCACCAATTTCTGCATCTTGATAAGCACGCTGCAAACCATCTTCCAATAATGCTGCTACTACAGAATGACGTTCGACTAATGAAACGTGGCAGCCAATCGAGGCTAATACAAAAGCATCTCGCCCTAATCCTGCTGTGGCATCTAGGACATGTGGCAATTTCCCCTTTTTTATCCCAACAGCTTTGGCAACAGCTTCACCTCTACCACCACCAAATTTACGCCGATGTGCCATAGCCCCTTCAACAAAATCTACTGCAATTGGTCCTAATTTTGCTTCATCTGTTTTATGCAATTCTAAGCGTTGATCAGTCAGGACTAAAGCAAACAGTGCGTTATCTTGATGTATGAATTGCCATTTATCAATTAACTGTTGAAATTTTTCTGGTTGTTGGCTTTCATTAATTAACTGAATTTCCATTATTTCCTCACCAAATAAACACCACTTTCGATATGGTGGGTATAAGGGAATTGATCAAAAAGTGCCGCTTTTTCAATGCGATGTGTTTGGCATAAAGTCGCTAAATTCTGTACTAATGTTTCAGGATTACAGGAAATATATAAGATGTTGTCGTACTGTTGTACCATTTGCAGTGTTGCTGGATCTAAACCTGCACGCGGCGGATCAACAAAAATGGTATTACATTGGTAATCTTGCAGCTGAATACCTTTTAAACGATTAAATTCACGCACCCCCTGTAATGCTTGAGTAAACTCTTCAGCAGACATTCGGATAATCTGTAAGTTTTCGATGTGATTCGCTGTAATATTGAATTGTGCTGCTTGCACAGAAGGTTTAGCGATTTCTGTTGCGAGCACTTTATTAAAATTTTGTGCCAACGCAATCGAAAAATTGCCATTTCCACAATAGAGTTCCAATAAATCGCCTGTGGCATTTTGTGTGCACGCTAATGCCCATTCAATCATCTGGCAATTTACGCCCGCATTCGGTTGAGTAAAGCTATTTTCTATTTGACGATAAATATAGTTTTTACCATTGATTGGCAATACTTCATCAATAAAATCCTGATCTAAACAGATCTTCTGTTTATTGGCACGTCCTATCAACTGTAAATTGAAACCTTGTTGTTCTAATTGGACTTTTAACTGTTTCGCAGCAGCAAGCCACTCGTCATCTAACGTTTTATGATAAAGCAGACTAACAATAATCTTATTGCTTAAGGTACTCAAATAATCAATCTGGAACAGCTTATAACGTAAAACGGGCTGCTGTTTTAATAATGGCAATAGTGCTTGCATCATTTGATTGATTAATAAACTAGCAATCGGGAATGTATCAATACGTTGTCGTTGTTTGGTCTGTTGATCAAACATAATGTGATATAACTCTTCTTGCTCGTGCCATACCCGAAATTCTGCACGCATACGATAATGTTGTCGTGCAGATGAAAATAATGCAAGCTCAGTTTGGGTGTATGGGGCAAGTAATTGAGTTAAATAGTTTTTTTTCTGTTCTAATTGTATTGAATAAGTTATTTCAGAGAAATCAGTTAGCATAATTTTTTGAGTAAAACAAAATAATGGGCGAGATTCTAACATAAAAATAAAATAGGACGAAAAAAGCGAAAGTTTCTTGAGCAAATAATTTATTCGCTAAGTTTGATTTACTTCACTATTCTGAAAAATAAACATAAAAAGGCTTGAAAAGAGAATGTTCTCGCATTATGTTCTTAAACAAGAACAGGATTTTTTTTCTTGGCTGGAAACAGCTTTCATACAATGAGAGGTAAATGTTATGACCCTAAATATTACAAGTAAACAAATGGAAATTACCCCTGCAATCCGTACTCATATTGAGGAACGTTTAGCAAAATTAGGCAAATGGCAAACCCAATTAATTAATCCTCATTTTATCTTACAAAAACTGCCAAAAGGATTTGGGGTGGAAGCAATGATCGGAACTCCATTCGGAGATCTTGTTGCCAAAGCAGAACATGAGGATATGTATTGTGCAATTAACGATGTACAAGAGAAATTAGAGCGTCAACTTAATAAATTACAACATAAAGGTGAAGCAAGACGAGCTAGTGAACGTTTAAAAGATTCATTTAATTAATTTTAATATTTGAAATGAGAGGTCTAGCGAATGCTAGACCTTTTTTATATGGTTGCTATTTATAAGATTGATTAGAAACTATTATGGAAACTATCACGATTTATCATAATCCAAACTGTGGTACTTCACGTAATGTACTTGCTTTGATTCAACATTTGGGCTTTCCTGTAAAAGTTATTTATTATTTAGATACACCACCTTCCGTAGAAGAGTTACGTTATTTATTACAACGGATGCATATCAGTGCTAGACAATTATTGAGAAAAAATGTTACACCATATGTGGAGTTAGATTTAGATAATCTTGATTTAACAGAAGATTTTTTAATTCAAAAAATGATTGAGTTTCCAATCTTGATTAATCGTCCAATTGTTATTTCTTCTATGGGAGTAAAATTATGTCGCCCATCTGAAGAAGTCTTAACTATCTTACCTAAAAAATTAACGGAAGATTTTATTAAAGAAGATGGAGAAGTTATTCGAGCTAATTCAGTTTAAGGTGTAGAGGGAAAAAACCTATTGCCATCTGGCAATAGGTTTTTTGTAAGATCATTTTTTATAAATATATGAACCATTATCTTGGCGGATAAATTTTGCACCGCTTGGTAATTGAAGTTCAGATACACGTCCTGCATTATTTACTTTAACAGCAACTTTATCGCCTGGTTTAAAACTACTTAATGCATTTCCTGCACCATTGGCTTTAGTCATTGCATTAACATCGGCAATATTTAGTTTGTTGTCACGGAAAACTTGCATCAATGAAGTACCCGCAGGGACAGTTAAATATTTTGTTGTACCACTGGTGGATGATGTTGCGGCAGAGGTTGATGTTGTAGCTTTAGTTGTTGTTCTAGGCACTGGCTTGGCTTCAACGACTGGTACATCTTTACCATTGAGTAATGCTTGTGCCTTACGGCTTTCTTGTTGTTGTTTTGCTTTAAATTCTTCACGTGCACGTTGTTCTGCTCTTGCTTTAGCTTGGGCGATTAAACGAGCTTGTTCTGCTTCATATGCTTTCTTCTCAATCTTATTAATTTGTTCTTGTGTTAAAGCAGGTTGAGCCGTTTTCTCAGCAGGCGTTGCTGCAGGTGCAGTTGGAGCAGCAGCGGCTGGTACACTAGAACTATCTTCAGCTGCATTTGCAGTAGTAGGTGCATCCGTAGTAATTGGAGTGTTATCTACTGCTGGAGCCTGTTGTGCAGTTACATTAGCATCTTGTGTGAGAGCATTTGCTGTTGTTGCTGCATCATTTGGGTTTGCAGTTGCATCGTTAGTGGCAGTTGCATTATCCATATTTGGTTGTGGCGGAGTATTAGCTTCTGCAGCAGCATTAGGATCAATTGGTTGGAATTCAATCGGTAAATTGTTATCTTGAGATTGTAGATTATCTACTGGTTGACTATTTGGTTTTAACCAAATGAATAGGCAGATAATAATGATTAAAACAGCTAATGTAATAGCTAAACGACGATAACGAGTCGGTAAACTTTTAATAGTATTTGCTTTATTCGCAGTTACAGGCTCAACATCAAATTCAGTATATTGATCATTTTCATTTGTAGCTTCAAATGATGGTGTAGCTTCTTCTTGTTTAAGTGCTTTCTTAGCAAATAAACCTTTAACTTTATCAAACAATGATGATGTTGATTCTTGTGGTTTAGTAGCTCTTTTTGGGGTGATTGGTTCAAACTCATCGAAATCTAAATTCAATTCGTTTTGTTTATTGTTGTCTTGTTGTTCAGGTTGCTGTTCCTTGTCTATATTACTCACGATATACCTCAAATTGTTAACAATATGGCAAATAGTATTGTTATTTTAGCAAAGTAAGATTCAAAGTTTACTTCGCATCAAAATTCCTGTAGATAACATCTAGAAGATGTTATGTTTTTCCTAAATCAAGGAGTGTTATTTTAAAGGAAAAAAACACGTATTACTAAGTTTAATCTTTATTTCTATCAGAATATTTTTAGCTGTACCAAGTTTTGCTTTTTTCACCAGCAATCTCTCGTGCTAACTTAGGTACAAGATAACCAGAAGATATCGCAATTAATTCACGATAAATTGCTAATGTTTGCTGATCATCGAGCCAAAAATGGCTTGCGCCTTCTACTTTATCTAATAGATGTAAATAATAAGGTAATACGCCGACTGAAAAGAGCTTATCATTTAATGCTTTTAAAGTTTGAGCATTATCATTAATCCCTTTTAATAATACCGATTGATTTAATAGCATTACTCCAGCTTGTTTGAGTTTGGAGAGATAAGTGGCAAGTAGCTCATCAATTTCATTAGCATGATTAATGTGTAACACCATTACTTTATTCAGTTTAGATTTTGTAAAAAGTTGTTGTAATTCATCAGTAATGCGTTGTGGAATAACAACGGGTAAACGAGTATGAATCCGCAACGTTTTAAGATGATCAATTTGTTCTAATTGTTCAATTAACCAAGCAATTTCGTGATCCTTTGCCATTAAAGGGTCGCCACCTGAAAAAATGACTTCTTCAATTTCAGGATGTTGTGCAATATAGTTGATGGCTTTTGTCCAGTTAGCTTTATTACCTGGATTATCCGCATAAGGGAAGTGGCGGCGGAAACAGTAACGACAATTCACCGCACAACCACCTTTAACCATTAATAACACCCGATTATGATATTTATGTAGTAAGTTTGGCACGGGATTATCTTGTTCTTGTAAAGGATCTTTCACAAAACCAACAGCAGATAAGAACTCCGCTTGCGAGGTCATTACTTGTAAAAAAAGGGGATCATTGGGATCGCCTTTTTGCATTTTTGCTACAAATGGTAAAGGTACACGCATAGCAAATAAGCGGCGTGCAGAAAAATCTTGTTGGTAATTTTCAATCGGTAATTCTAGATAATTAATCAGTTCAATTGGATCAGAAATGGCTGTTGTAAGATAATCTGTCCAACTTGATACTTCTCTAATCAGGTGGTTTTGAGTTATCATAAGCACTTTTAAAAACGAGAGCCTTTTTATTTACAATAAAGGACGCTATTTTTTCATTAATGAGGATATTATGGCAAGTTATTCTACCAGTGATTTCAAACCAGGTCTTAAATTTATGCAAGACGGTGAGCCTTGTGTAATTGTTGAAAATGAATTTGTGAAACCAGGTAAAGGTCAAGCATTTACCCGTACTCGTATTCGCAAATTAATTTCTGGCAAAGTATTAGATGTGAACTTTAAATCAGGTACAACAGTAGAAGCAGCAGATGTTGTGGATACTAACTTAACATTCTTATATAAAGATGAAGAGTTCTGGCACTTCATGAACAATGAAACCTTTGAACAACTTGCAGCCGATGCAAAAGCGGTTGGCGATAATGATAAATGGTTATTAGATCAAGCTGATTGTATCGTTACTTTATGGAACGGTTCGCCAATCAGTGTAACTCCACCAAACTTTGTTGAGTTAGAAGTTGTTGATACTGACCCAGGTTTGAAAGGGGATACAGCAGGTACTGGTGGAAAACCAGCAACATTAAGTACTGGCGCAGTAGTGCGTGTTCCATTATTCGTACAAATCGGTGAAGTGATTCGTGTGGATACACGCTCAGGTGAATATGTTTCACGTGTGAAGGATTAATTTAAACTTAATCTTGTAGATGAAAAATCCTCTGAAACCTAGTAGGTCAAGAGGATTTTTGTTTATGGAGCTTAATCAGTAAAAGGATAATGAAATGAGTGCAAAATTGCCAATTAGCGTTACGATGCTAGTTAAAAATTCAGCGAAATATTTAGAACAAGTATTAAGTGCATTAACACAATTTGATGAAATCGTGCTATTAGATAATGGTTCAACTGATAATACGCTTGAGCTTGCACAAAAATTTAATAATGTCGTGATTAAACACTCGCCTTTTATTGGTTTTGGTCCATTAAAAAATCTTGCAGCAGAATATGCGAAGAATGATTGGATTTTGAATATTGATAGTGATGAAGTCTTGCCAAATGCTTTAGTGGAAGAACTTCGTACGTTGGATTTAAACCAAGTTAAGATAGTTTATGCGTTATCTCGTTTAAATCATTATCGTGGTAAAGCGATTAAAACGTGTGGCTGGTATCCTAATTATGTACCACGCCTTTATCATCGTCATTATGTACGTTTCAATCAAAAATTAGTACATGAAGCATTAGACATTCCAACAGATGTTGCTCTTGTTCAATTAAAACAGCCTTTTTTACATTATTCTTTTGCTGGTGCAGCAGATTTAATTCAAAAAATGCAGCAGTACACGACATTGTTTGCTGAACAACAAGTAGGTAGAAAAAAATCTTCTGTGTTTTCTGCCATCTCACATGGTGTTTCATCATTTATTAAGCATTATTTTTTGAAAAAAGGTTTTTTAGATGGGCAAGATGGATTTGTAATTTCCTGTGCAAATGCAATGGGCGCGTATTATAAATATATCAAGTTAATGGAGTACAATCAGCGTATTACAACATCACTGATTATTACGACATATAACCGTCCAGATGCGTTAGAGGCAGTATTAAATTCAGTATTACAGCAACATCAATTACCAACAGAAGTATTAGTTGCTGATGATGGTTCAACAGAAGAAACAAAAAAAGTGATTGAACGTTATCAAGCATTATATCCAATTCCACTAATTCATTGTTGGCAGCCAGATGAAGGGTTTAAATTAGCGGAATCAAGAAATCGAGCATTAGCAACAGCCAAAGGTGATTATATTATTGTGATTGATGGTGATATGGTGCTACACCCTTTATTTGTTCAAGATCATATCCGTTATGCAAAGCGTAACGTGTTTGTTCAAGGTAGTCGGGTTTCTTTACCAGCAGCAAAAACAGATGAGATTTTACGCCAACCAAGCCATTATCCAATGATAAAATGGTACCAACCTGGTATTGAAACTCGATTAGAGAAGCGTTTATCAGCGTGCCATCTCTATTGGATAAACCAAATATTACATAAAGCAAAAACAAACTATTATAAAGGTGTACGGGGGTGCAATATGGCATTTTTCCGTGAAGATGCTTTAAAAGTAAATGGTTTTAATAATGATTTTGTTGGTTGGGGCAGGGAAGATAGTGAGTTTGTTGCTCGTTTTTTTAATGCAGGAATGAAACGTCGAGATATTCGTTTTGCAGCGATTGCTTATCATTTATGGCATAAAGAAGAAGCAAGAGATGCTTTACCACAGAATGATCAGCTGCTAGCACAAGCAATTAATGACAAAATAATTTACTGTAAAAATGGTGTGGATCGCTTTTTAACAGAGAAATCATAATGCTACGCCTACTCTATACACTACTTTTATACTTATTATTGCCTATTGTGTTAGTTCTATTCGGCTGGAAAAGTCGAAAAGAGATTGGTTATCGCCAGCGCTGGCGGGAGCGTTTTGCTTGTTGGAGAGATGTATTACGACCAAATAGTATCGTTATTCATGCGGCTTCTGTTGGTGAAGTCTTACTAGTTGTGCCCTTAATTCGCCAACTCTTAGCGCAATATCCAGCGACTCCACTTACCATTACTACTTTTACGCCAGGTGGTTCGGATCAAGTACGCACATTATTTGGTAAACAAGTGCAGCATTGTTATCTGCCTTTTGATTTGCCCTTTCTAATGCGTCGTTTTATCACACAATTACAACCGAGAGCCTTTATTATTGTCGAAACAGAATTATGGTTTAATTTATTACATCAATTACGCTTACAAAATATTCCAACGTTATTAATTAATGCACGTCTATCAGCGAAATCCGCTAAACATTATCAATATTTTTCTGCTGGATTAACCGAGGTTTGGCAAGGTTTAACTACTGTTGCCGCACAAGATCAATTAAGTGCAGAACGCTATCAAGGCTTAGGTGTGCCAAAAGATAAAGTACTGTGTACAGGAAATTTAAAATTTGATCTGGCACTCTCTGATCAGGAAATTGAAGATTATCGGGCAGCAAAAAAACAACTGATTGGTGAACGTCCTGTTTGGATTGCAGGTAGTACACACGCAGGTGAAGAAACATTGATTTTAGCGGCTCATCAACGTTTGTTAGCAGCTTATCCTGATTTATTATTAATTTTAGTCCCTCGTCATTCTGCTCGTTTTAATGAAGTTGAAAATTTACTACAAATAAATTCACTGCATTACCAAAAACGTAGTGAATGTCAGTATATTGAGCCAACAACACAAGTGTTATTTGGTGATACGATGGGGGAGTTATTAAAATTGTATGCGTTGGCAGATATTGCATTTGTTGGCGGAAGTTTAATTGAACGTGGTGGGCATAATCCATTAGAACCACTATTATTTAAAATACCTGTCGTGACTGGGAAATATACTTTTAATTTCAAACAGATTTATAGCACGTTAGTTTCTTTATCGGCGGTACTGGTTGTGGAAAGTGCAGTTGATGATTTAACTGCAACCATTACCACTTTATTGGCAGATTCAGTAAAAGCAAGCCAATATGGTGAGCAAGGATTTGCTTTCTTACAACAGAATCGTGGTGCATTACGGCGTACATTAACTTTATTAACACCTTATTTAAGTGAGAAAAAATAGAATGATTACAATGATTTATCCAGGAACATTTGATCCTATTACTAACGGACATCTTGATATTATTTGTCGTGCTGCCAAGCTGTTCCCTAAATTAATTGTAGCGGTTGCAGCGAGTCCAAGTAAAAAGCCAATGTTCTCATTACAACAACGTTTGGAAATGGTGCAAGCTGCTACCGCTGATCTGGATAATGTTGAAATTCTTGCTTTTGATGGCTTGTTAGCGAATTTAATTTTAGAACGTAAAATTCACGGGATTATTCGTGGAGCTAGAACATCTAGTGATTTTGACTATGAATTACAACTGGCACATTTAAATCGTTTATTAACCAATGGCGTGGAAAGCCTATTTTTCCCACCATCAGAAAAATGGTCGTATGTTTCCTCAACAATGGTGCGAGAAATTCTATTGCACGGTGGGGATATTCAAAAATTAGTACCAGAAAGTGTATTTGCTAAAATTACTCAAGCGATTTGATAACCTTGTAGTAACGCTTGCCAATTCTGTTCGCTAAAATGAATTTGGTAGCGTTGAATTTCTTTCTGAAATGAACGATATAGCCGCTGTAAATTAGCGGCTTTCCATTCATCTCCTGCACGAAAATCACATTTATCAAAATCAAGTAGCCATAATTTTGGCTGTTGAGCTTCTGTTTGTAGCAAAATATTGTGGGCATTGAGATCACTATGGAAGACTTGTTGATCGTGCAGCTGTTTAATCAGTTGTCCAATTTGTCGCCATAATGAATCAGGTAAAGCACGCTGTTGTAGTACCGCAACGAGATCTTGTCCATTTTCAATTAACTCAATCAAAATATCGGCACGATAGCAACAGAAAGTGCGGGTAATTCGTGCGGCGATAGGCGTAGGGACAGGTAAACCTCTTTGTTTAAGTTGTTGTAATAACTTAAATTCTTTAATGCTTCGACTACGAGATAAACCTAAATAGAAAAAATGATCTTTAATCAATTTACCAAACAATCCACCTCGATAATAATGGCGTAAGGCACTATTACATTCCACTTCTGCTTGCGTATTGATAAACCACGTTGTACCTCGCCCTTTTGCTGAGCCTAAAATTTTGTGCTGTTGTTGCCAAAATTCAGGATCAAAATAACTGGTTAAATCGGTATCCTTGAGTGCAGAGTGAAATAAATAGTGGATTTTACGCATTTTTGTCCTCGTGTTACTGCGTAGAAAATGGTTTTTGATTAAAATAGTTGGCAATTTTAGCATATTGAGAGTGAATTCCATGAGTCTATTTTCTCAACCGCCAAAATCATTATGTATTTTGCGTCTCTCTGCGATTGGAGATGTATGTAATGCTTTGGCAGCTGTACAGCAAATTCAAGCCTATTATCCGACAACAAAGATTGTTTGGATTATTGGTAAAGTTGAAGCACAACTCTTTAAAAATATTCCTAATATTGAATTTATCGTATTTGATAAAAAACAAGGTTGGAGAGGTGTGCTTGCGTTATGGAAACAATTACGCACATATCAATTTGATGCCTTACTGGATATGCAAGTTGCCATTCGCGCTTCTATTTTGTCATTAGGTATTAAGGCAAAATATAAAATTGGTTTTAATAAGGAACGAGCTAAAGAAGGGCAATGGCTATTTACTAATCGTAAAGTTGGGATTGCACAAGGCTATCATGTATTAGATGGTTTTTTGAGTTTTGCGGAATATATTGGTGTGCCGATACAATCGCCTTATTGGCACTTTCCAATTAGTGATGAGGATCGTCAATATGTACAGAAATTTATTGATCCTACACGAAAAACCGTTGTTATCTCACCTTGTTCGAGCAAAAAAGAGAAAGATTGGCTATTAGATCGTTATATTGAAATCGCACGGTTAGCGGCAGAAAAAAATATCCAAGTCATTATTACTGGATCGCCTAATGCTTATGAAATGTCTGTGGCAGAACAGATATGTCAAGGCTGTCCATTACCTATATTGAATTTGGCAGGGAAAACCTCATTGCAACAGTTAGTCGCTTTATTAGGCGAAGCTGATCTTGTAATTACTCCAGATTCAGGACCAGCACATATGGCAACGATGCAGCGAACACGGGTGTTAGGTTTGTATGCTTGTCATAATCCACAACGTACAGGTCCTTATTATGATGTCGATAATGTCATCTCGGTTTATGCACAGAATGCACAACAACAATATGGGAAAAATTGGCAGGCTTTACCGTGGGGTACAAAAGTTTATGGTAAAGATTTAATGGCGCAGATTACCGTAGAACAAGTCGCCGCAAAAATGTTCCAGCTTTTGGCGATAAAGTAGTTTTTTAACTTGCTTTTTAAGTAGATTTGAGTACAATTTGCGACCTCACAGTCGTTCCGTTTTTTCGTTCCTTGCTTCCGCAGATTGGCGACTGGTCTATAGTCGGAGGCTGATTAACCCGTAAGGAGCAGTAATGCGTCACTACGAAATCGTGTTTATGGTTCACCCAGATCAAAGTGAACAAGTACCTGGCATGATTGAACGCTACACAGGTTCTGTAAAAGAAGCTGGTGGTCAAATTCATCGCTTAGAAGATTGGGGCCGCCGTCAATTGGCTTACCCAATTAACAAACTACATAAAGCACACTATGTGTTAATGAATGTAGAAGCACCGCAAGAAGTCATCGACGAGCTTGAAACAACTTTCCGTTACAACGATGCAATTCTTCGTAACGTAATTATTCGTACTAAGCACGCCGTAACAGAAGCGTCCCCAATGGTTAAAGCAAAAGATGATCGTAAAGCTTTAGCTGATGTTGATAACAACGATTTTGAGGATGCTGAAGAGTAATTTGAAGATTGATAATCGTTTTTCGCTGATTGGAACCGTTGTTTCGCAGCCAAAACGACATCAAAGCCCAAGTGGAATAGCGCATTGCCAATTTTGGTTAGAACATCGTTCACAACAGCAAGAAGCTGGATTAACTCGGCAAGCATGGTGCAAAATCCCTATTCAACTTAGTGGTCATCAATTAACAAGTAAAACTCAAGGCATTACGGTCGGCAGTAAAATTTGTGTATCAGGATTTATCCATTCGCATAAAACTAATCAAGGTATAGACCAATTAGTATTACATGCCGAGCAAATCGAATTTATAGATTAGGAGAATAGCCACATGGCACGTTATTTCCGTCGTCGTAAGTTCTGCCGCTTCACAGCGGAAAATGTAGTTGAAATCGATTATAAAGATATTGCTACATTAAAGAACTACATTACAGAGAGCGGCAAAATTGTCCCTAGCCGTATTACCGGTACTCGTGCGAAGTACCAACGCCAATTAGCTCGTGCAATCAAACGTGCACGTTATTTAGCGTTGTTACCGTACACTGACAATCATCAGTAATCAACAAGAGAGGATACGGTAATGCAAGTCATTCTTTTAGATAAAATTGTTCACCTAGGTAATGTTGGTGATCAAGTAAATGTAAAATCTGGTTATGCACGTAACTTCTTAATCCCACAAGGGAAAGCAGTTATGGCAACTAAAGCAAACATCGAGTATTTTGAATCTCGTCGTGCTGAATTAGAAGAAAAAGCAGCGAAAGCATTAGCTGCTGCAGTTGACCGTGCTGAAAAACTTGAAGCATTAGGTTCAGTAACTATCGCTTCTAAAGCAGGTGATGAAGGACGTTTATTCGGTTCTATCGGTACCCGTGACATCGCTGATGCAATTACAGCTAAAGGCGTTGAAGTTGCGAAGAGTGAAGTTCGTCTTCCTAATGGTGCATTACGCACTCTTGGTGAACACGAAGTACGTTTCCAATTCCACGGTGAAGTGTTTGCTTCATTAAACGTAGTTATTGTTGCAGAATAATTATTTTTAATTGTTCTAGAAACATTAAAACCCTAGCCATTTTGGCTGGGGTTTTATTTTTTATTACCTATCTCATTTGATCACTATTTTTTGATTATAATGATTTTATTTTTACAGGATAAAACATTATGCAATGCCCTTGCCAATCAGGTTTAGCCTATACAGATTGTTGTCAACCATTACATCAACAGCATAAATTTGCACAAACTGCTGAGCAATTAATGCGTTCACGTTATGCTGCCTTTGTACTCACTGAGATTGATTATATTGTGGATACAACAGTCCCTGCTCAGCAGGCATTATTAAATAAAAAGGCGTTACGTCAGTGGTCATTGAATACGCAATGGTGTGGTTTGGAAATTATTAAAGTTATTCCTGAAGCAGATAAAAGCCACGCATTAGTCGAATTTAAAGCCTATTACCAAGAAGGTGAACATATACAAGCCCACCATGAACTTTCTGCTTTTGTGAAAATTGCTGAACAATGGTATTTTCTTGATCCAACAGTACCTTGCAAATTAACAATGAAACAGCCTTGTTTATGTCATTCAGGTAAGAAATTTAAACAGTGCTGTGCACCATTTTTACTTTTACACTAAAATTTATGACGACACCTTTTTTCTTTCTGATTGATTTTGAACAACAGCAGCCTATTGTTGTGCCATTGGATAAGGCTGCCGAACAAGGGCTTTATTTTGATATTTTCGGTAAAAATAACGTACCATCAACTTTTTCTGTACCAGATAAAGCGTTGCAATTAGACGTTTCGCCAATGAATTTTTCGAACTATAAACAGGGTTTTTCCTTAGTCCAGCAAGAAATTCAACGTGGTAATAGCTATTTATTAAATTTAACTTACCCTACAAAGATTAAAACGAACTACCGTTTGATTGATATTTTTATGCAGAGCAATGCCTCGTATAAATTACTGTATCAGGATAAATTTGTCTGTTTTTCACCAGAATGTTTTGTGCGGACACAAGGGAATAAAATTTATACTTATCCAATGAAAGGGACGATCGATGCAACATTGCCAGATGCAAAAGCACAGTTATTATCTTCGCAAAAAGAATTATGGGAGCATAATACCATCGTTGATTTAATGCGAAATGATTTAGCGATGGTGGCGAGCAATATTGAAGTCTTGCGTTTTCGTTATGCAGAATTAATTCAGACTGAACGAGGGGCAATTTGGCAAACAAGTTCGGAAATTGCTGGTGATTTGCCTTTAAATTGGCGAGATGATCCGTTAGCGATTATCAAAAAAATGCTACCTGCAGGTTCAATTAGTGGGGCTCCAAAAGCGAAAACGGTAGAGATTATTCAGCGTGCAGAACAGCAGCCAAGAGGCTTTTATACGGGAGTATTTGGCTATTTTGATGGTGAATGTTTAGAAAGTGCGGTATGTATCCGTTATATTGAGAACACGGGACAGGGTTTACAGTTTCGTAGTGGTGGTGGCATCACTCGCCATAGTGATGTGGAGAGTGAATACCAAGAGTTGCTAGCTAAAGTATATATTCCAACGCAACGAGGATAGAGAATGTTTTTTTGCTTTGAAACGGTTGCCATTCAAAATGGAGAAATACAGAATTTAAGCTATCATCAAGCACGCTACCAGAGAACGGTACAACACTGCTATCAAATGAATTATCAACACTTTGATTTTGCAACAATTATTCAAGTGCCAACTGAATTTCAACAAGGATTAGTACGCTGCCGCATTGACTATAACCAGACTGATTTTCAAATGCAGTTTTTTCCCTATCAACGACGTCAATTTCGTTCTTTCCAACCAGTGATTGCCGATCAGATCGACTATCAATTTAAATACTGTCATCGTGAACCGTTAAATCAGTTATACCAACAGCGGCAAGGCGCTGATGAAATTTTAATTGTACGGCAAGGACAAATTACGGATTGTAGTATTGGTAATCTTGTTTTTTTACGGCAAGGAGAATGGTTTACACCAGCACAACCTTTATTAGCAGGAACGCAACGGCAACGTTTACTAGAACAAGAAAAAATCCAATTACGCACTATCTTATTAACGGAATTAGATCTCTTTGAGGAAATCAGATTGATAAATGCGTTAAATCCTTTAGATAAGGTATGAAAAACACAGAAGTATTCACGGAATTTCCGCTATAATAGCGAGCGGAAAAAATCCATTGTTATGCAGTCGCACGTTGATAATTAAAAGAGGTATAAAAAATGATGCAGACTATTCAATCACAAGATCAAGGTTATTGGTTATTAACTCAAGGTTCAGCACTCTATTTACGAAAGAATGAATTACCTTATGGTAATGCAGTTGAAAATGGCGTTGCAGGATTACAAGGATGTGTGATTGGAGAATTTCATCAACAGCCATTATGGTTAGTGGCAGAAATACCCAATGATCAACAACGTGAGTACGTCTCATTACGCAC
Source organism: Gallibacterium melopsittaci (assembly GCF_042433085.1). Taxonomy (NCBI): domain Bacteria; kingdom Pseudomonadati; phylum Pseudomonadota; class Gammaproteobacteria; order Pasteurellales; family Pasteurellaceae; genus Gallibacterium; species Gallibacterium melopsittaci. The sequence continues at coordinate 23,655 of NZ_JBHLWA010000045.1, read as the reverse complement.
ACAACTGTATCGTGATGAAGAAGAGTTTAATCTTTTAAATCGAGGCGTTGCATTAAATTATTTTTTTACTACTCACCGTTTTTGCAGCAAATGTGGTGAACGAAATTATTTACCTACTGATGAATTTGCTGTGGAATGCCCTAAATGTGGTTATCGTCATTATCCAGTCATTTGTCCTTCAATTATTGTGGCAGTAAGACGAGGAAAAGAAATTTTGTTGGCCAATCATCAACGCCATATTGGAGGTATATACACAACATTGGCAGGGTTCGTTGAAGCAGGTGAAAGTCTAGAACAAACCGTACAACGTGAAATCTTTGAGGAGGTTGGACTTAAAGTAAAAAATATTCGTTACTTTGGTAGTCAGCCTTGGGCGTTTCCAAATTCATTGATGGTGGGTTTTTTGGCGGATTATGAAAGTGGTGAGATTCGTTTACAAGATAGTGAGATCCATGATGCGAAATGGTTTCGTTACGATGAAACCTTGCCAATGTTACCGCCAGAAGGAACAATCGCACGCAAATTAATTAAAACAACATTAGCACTCTGTGCAGAGGATTAAAAATTTATGACTGAATTAAAAAATGATCGTTATTTACGTGCATTATTACGTCAGCCTGTGGATATGACACCTGTATGGATGATGCGACAAGCAGGACGTTACCTGCCAGAGTATAAAGCGACACGAGCTCAAGCTGGTGATTTTATGTCATTATGCCGTAATGCGGAATTAGCTTGTGAAGTAACTTTGCAACCATTACGCCGTTATGCATTAGATGCGGCGATTTTATTCTCTGATATTCTGACTATTCCCGATGCAATGGGACTTGGGTTAAGTTTTGGTGCAGGAGAAGGACCAAAATTTGCGAAACCCATTACCAGTCAAGCAGAGGTAGCCAAATTACCAATTCCTGATCCTGAAGATGAATTAGGCTATGTGATGAATGCAGTAAGAACAATTCGTCGTGAATTACAAGGTTCAGTACCATTAATTGGTTTTTCAGGAAGCCCTTGGACATTAGCGACTTATATGGTTGAGGGTGGTTCTAGTAAGTCATTCAGCAAAATTAAGAAAATGCTTTATGTTGAACCACAGCTATTACACCAGTTACTGGATAAATTAGCCGACAGTGTCATTTTATATTTAAATGCACAAATTAAAGCAGGTGCACAAGCCGTAATGGTGTTCGATACTTGGGGTGGTGTATTAGGACATCAGGAGTATCAAGAGTTTTCGTTACGTTATATGGAAAAGATTGTCGCTGGATTAATTCGTGAGTCTGAGGGACGCAAAGTGCCTGTTACTTTGTTTACCAAAGGTGGTGGCTTATGGCTGGAAGCGATTGCAGCAACAGGTTGTGATGCAATCGGTTTAGATTGGACGATTGATATTGCGGAAGCAAAAAGACGTGTTGGTGATCGTGTTGCGTTACAAGGAAATATGGATCCAAGCGTGTTATATGCGTCAGCAGAACGTATTGAGCAAGAAGTAAAAACAATTTTAGCGGGATATGGGGAAGGCTATGGACACGTCTTTAATTTAGGGCATGGTATTCATCAAGATGTGCCAGTCGAGAGTCCAAAAATCTTTGTTGATGCGATTCACCATTATTCTAAAGCCTATAAAAAAGCATAAGGAAAGAGAATGCGAAACCCAATTCAAAAGCGCTTAGCTAATTTAGAAAGCTGGCAACAACTGGTCTTTATGGCGTGTTTATGTGAGCGTATGTATCCAAATTTTGTCATGTTTTGTCAGATTACTGAGCAACCACAACATGCCAAAATGTATCACAATATCCTAAATCTCGTTTGGGAATATTTAACAGTGAAGGATGCCAAAATTAACTTTGAGCATCAATTAGAGAAGTTTGAAGAGATCATTCCAGATATAAATGACTATGATTTTTTTGGTATTGTGCCAGCAGTAGATGCATGTGAGGCTTTATCTGATTTATTGCATACCATTATTGCAGGAGAAGCCTTAGAACAGGCGGTAAAAGTTAGCATATTATCATTACAGACAGTTGTCGCATTATTGGAAACAGAAGAAACTCGAGAGTTAAGTGAAAAAGAGCTCAAAGAGAACGAATTAATTACGACCGAATTAGATATACAATGGGCGATCTATCGCACCTTAAATGAGTTAGAAAATCGAGATATTTCAGTAATTAATGATTTAAAAAATGAGATCCGTGCCACAAAAATGAGTAATATCGGAGTTGAAATAACCAATTAATGTGACTTTTTTCTAATTTTGATAACAAAGAGCTTTTAATCTGACGCAAGTTAGATTAATCTGTTGGCTCATAATAAGGCTTGAGCTGGGGTGGAATAGGGGATATTCACCAATTAAAGCTATCTCGGCTTTCGATGAAAGAGATTGAAACAGAGATAATCTATTCAATTTGTAACCATAGTAAATTTATAGAGGGTAATTATTTATGAACAAGACTGAATTAGTTGACGTAATTGCACAACGTACTAACTTAAGTAAAAAAGCATCTAAAGAAGCATTAGAAGCAACTTTAGAAGCAATTACAGCAAGCCTTAAAGCAGGTGATCCAGTACAATTAATCGGTTTCGGTACATTCAAAGTTAATCAACGCCAAGAACGCACTGGACGTAATCCACAAACTGGTAAAGAAATTAAAATCCCTGCGACTAAAGTTCCAGCTTTTGTTTCAGGTAAAGCATTAAAAGACGCTGTTAAATAATTTAAAATTTAGTTTGATAAAAGCCGCTATCTGCGGCTTTTTTAGTTTTTGGAGAATAGAAATAGTATGTCAGTTTTTGAAACTGAAATCTTTTATTTGATATAGGGTTTCACTGCTTGTTGTGTGAAATATTGTTTATCTTCCCAGCGTAACATCGTCATTCTATTACCCCACACACAACCTGTATCTAAGGCATAAATATTTTTTGGCGTTGGATAATCGACCAGACTTGCCCAATGCCCAAATAGAATATTAATTTGTTGGTAGAGTGGGTTTTCTAACTCAAACCAAGGTTTTAATTCATTTGGTGCAGTTTGTGGAGGAAACTTACAAGCAAATTCTAATCGTTTATCATTGAAACAATAGCGCATTCTAGTGAATACATTAATACTGTATCGTAATCGCTCAATGCCAGTGAGTGTAGGATGCCAATGATCGGGGTAATCGGCATACATTTCAGTGAGTAGAGTTTGATAATCGCCATACTGTAAAACTTGTTCTACTTCATTAGCACATTGTTTTGCAGTGGCGAGATCCCATTCGGGACTGATTCCAGCATGAGTAATGACAAAACCTTGTTCCACGACACGATCGATTAATAAAGGTTGTTGACGTAACCAAGTTATAAGATCAGTAAAATCAGGTGCTGAGAAGATAGCATCCACATGATCTTTTGCTTTAACTTTTTTAATGCCATAAGCGGTTGCAAGTAAATGGAGATCGTGGTTACCTAAAACAGTTTGAGCCGCAGAACCAAGTGACTTCACAAATCGTAAGCATTCGAGCGATTTATCACCACGAGCAACCAGATCACCCACTAAATAGAGTTTATCTTGATTAGGATTAAAGTTAACTTGCTGTAATAATAGTTGTAATTCATCGAAGCAGCCTTGTAGGTCACCAACAATATAAGTAGCCACAATTTCTCCTTACAGTGTACTTAATAAATATGCTAAATAGATTAAATAGGTTGCAAGTAAAATCCCGCCTTCTAAGCGAGTAATTTTCCGTCCTGTTGCAGCAAACCACCAAAGTAATAAAGTACTGATGATTAACATTGCAAAATCAAGATAGGAAATTTCACCCACAGATAAAGGGAACATTGCTGAACAAGCCCCCATTACAAAAAAGATATTAAAAATATTACTTCCTACAACATTACCAATTGCAAGATCGGAACTTCCTTTTTTTGCAGAAAAAACCGAAGTAGCTAATTCTGGTAATGAAGTTCCAGCAGCAACAATAGTTAACCCAATCACTGCTTCACTAATCCCAAAATTATGGGCGATTTGGATAGCACCTGAAACAAAGAGATCGCCACCCCAGATTAAAATAGCAAGCCCAATAACAAGATAAAAAATTACTTTTGTCATTGGCAGAATGACGGAAATTTCTTCTTGTTCCATATCTTGTTGCTTAGCTGTAGAGAAAGTATAGCTAAGAAAGATGGCAAAAAAGAGTAGTAAAATTAAACCATCTGCCCGTGAGATAATGTCATTGTCTTGAGCATTTAGAAATTTATCAAAGCATAAGATGATAAAAGCGAGTGCCGCAATGAGAGAAAAGGGAATTTCTTTTTTCACTGAACTTGATTTAATTAAAATAGGGGTAGCTAATGCACTAGCACCAACAATAACAAGCGTGTTAAATAGATTACTCCCTACAATATTACCAACTGATACACCAGAATTACCTTTTAATGCACCCCAAAAACTGGTAATAAATTCAGGTAATGAAGTTCCAAAGGCAACAATCGTTAAACCGATAACGAGTTCATTGATTTGAAAACGTCTAGCTAGGGCAATCGCACCATCAGTAAAACGATCTGCTCCCCAAAGAATAAAAACAATACCAAGCAGTAATGTGAGATATTCCATTTTAGTCATTCACCTCATCGGTAATATCGCTTTTTATTTGTGGGGGATTATCTGCTAACCAATTTGCTAAACGTGCATAATCGGCGATGCTAAGATTTTCTGCACGATCGGTTAAGTTGATATTTAATGCGGTTAATTGTTCAGCAGAAAAGAGATCCATTAATGAATTACGTAATGTTTTACGGCGTTGGTTAAAGGCTTGAGTACATACCCGGTTTAGCCAATAAAGATCTTTTACAGGGTGAGGCAATGTTTTATGTGGTACAAGGCGTACGACCGCAGAATCCACTTTTGGCGCAGGTTTAAATGCTGTTGGCGGGACTTCTAATACGGGAATAACTTGGCAAAAGTATTGTGCCATAATGGTTAATTTGCCATATGCTTTACTATTCACTCCAGCACATAAACGATTGACGACTTCTTTTTGTAACATAAAGTGCATATCTTGAATCACATTATGGTATTGGAATAAATGGAACATTAATGGTGTTGAGATGTTATAAGGTAAATTACCAAAAATACGCAAAGGTTGTTTGCTATTCTCTGCAAGCTGTTGAAAATCAAAGCGCATTACGTCTTGTTCAATGACAGTAAGTTTTTGATGTAAGAAAGGGTGATGACGTAATCTTTCAGCGAGATCTCTATCTAATTCGATGACGGTCAAATGATCAATTTGTTCAGCAACAGGTTCCGTCAGTGCGCCTAATCCTGGGCCAATTTCAATGAGAAAATCTTCTTTTTGTGGATTAATAGCAGCAACAATACTTTGAATAATATGATCATCATGTAAAAAGTTTTGTCCAAAACGTTTACGAGCAGTATGTCCAAGATGTGTTTTTGAGTTCATAATCTTTTATCTACAATTACTTTTTTATTATGGGAAAAAATGACCGCACAGAGTGTGTGCGGTCGGTAAGTGATGCAGTTTATGCTACAAGGATTATTTTTGCAAAATCTTAATATCAGCAGAACGGCGTAAAGTTTTCACCCAATCTTTAGAGGCTTCCATTGCTTGTTGATTTACTACTTGTTGATAGGCTTTTTGCATATAACTGTCTTTGGTTCTATCACCTTGACGAGTATCAACAACTTGTAAAATATGCCAGCCATATTTTGTTTTAAAAGGTTGTGAGATAGTTCCTTTTTTCGTATTTTTAATCATCGCTTGGAACTCTGGCTCATAAGTTTCAGGAAAGTTCCAACCTAAACTACCACCATTAGCACCAGAAAGATAATCTTTTGAATACGTCTTCGCAGCATCAGCAAAAGAAGTTTTTCCTGCTAAGATATCGGCACGTAGTGAGCTTAATTGTTGTTTGGCTTGCGTATCATTTAACAATGGGTTGGTTTTAATCAAGATATGATTGATGAGATATTCTGGAGCAGTGACAGTTTTAAGTGTACCTTTTTGTTTAGCATCGTTATACATCTGTTTTGCTAATTGTTCTACTTGCTCACGTGATACAGAAATACTTTCACTAATCGTTTTATTGCGTACTTGTCCCATAATGATTTGATGAGCAATTTGTTGACGAAATTTTGCTTCGCCAATACCTTGATAGTCTAAAGCATCTAAGAATTGACCATAGGTTAATCCATTTTGATCCGCAATTTGGTGCATGATTTGTTGAATCTGTTGTTGAGAAACAGAGATTTTGGCATCAGCAATTGCTTTTTGAACTAACATATCATCAATAATACCGTCAAGTGCTGCCGCTCTATTTGCTGGTGTATTCGCTTTTTTACCTAATGCTTGAGTCACTTGACTATTGAGAATTGGTGTTCCATTAACAGTTGCAACAACTTTTTCTACGGCATAACTTGTTGCAGCCACAGATAAACAACTCGCTAAAAGAAGGAATTTGATCCATTTATTTTTCATACAATGTTGTCCTATTTTGCTATTTAACATCACGGTTTGGTTAGAGTATTAAAAATGTAAAAGGTTTCAATCTGCCTTTAATAAATCCACTTGATAACAACCATCAAATTTCATTGTTTTAACCTGAATTTGTTCTTGTCGAGAAGTGGGGATATTTTTACCTACATAGTCTGCACGAATAGGTAATTCACGATGCCCACGATCAACAAAAATAACGAGTTCAATTCGAGTCGCTCGTCCAAAATCAATTAGTGCATCTAGTGCAGCACGAATCGTTCTTCCTGTAAATAAAACATCATCAACTAAAATCACATTTTTATTTTGAATATTAATATGCCCTGATGCACCATGATAGACAGGAAGTTCGGTAGAATCGGCGTATTCAAGATCATCACGATAAAACGTAATATCTAATTCCATATAAGGCAAGGTGATATTGGTAAGTTGGGCAATTTTTTGTCGTAACAATTCGGCAATCTCTGCGCCACGCCTTTTTATACCCACAATGATGACATCGTCAAGTGAATGATGTTTCTCAATAATTTCATGAGAAATACGTGAAATTGTACGAAAAAACTGACTCTCATCGATAATCACTTTTTCCATAAATGATAAGACCTTTTTAAAGATAAAAAACTGCTGATCAAAATAGCATAAAAACAGAATTAACGCACATTGAAAACGTATTTCTGGTGATAAAATAAACGTGTATGAATAATTTTATTCATACACGTTATGATTAGGGAAGTTAGATTGCCCAATGACCAGCGTAGAAGATGACCAACGCCATGGCAATAACAACGGTACCAATATTTAATTTTTTCCATTCACCAGCAATCACACGACCGATTACTAATGCTGCAAAACCAAGCATAATACCAGTGACAATATTGGCTGTTAGCACGATAAATACGGCACAAATTAAACCACTCATTGCACCAACAAAATCATCAAAATCTAATTTAGCAACATTACTGAGCATTAATAAACCAACATACATTAACGCTGGTGCAGTCGCATAACCTGGTACTAATGCGGCTAATGGTTGGAAAAATAACATTAATAAGAATAATAGCCCAACGATAATCGCTGTAATACCTGTTTTACCGCCAGCGGCAGTACCCGCAGCAGATTCAATATAGACGGCAGCGGGTGCAGTTCCAAATAATCCAGAGAAAATGCTACTTACAGAATCAGAGGTCAATGCTTTACCGCCATTGATAATTTGCCCGTCTTTATCTAATAGATTTGCTTGTCCAGCAACAGCACGAATTGTCCCTGTTGCATCAAATACTGCGGTCATTACTAAGGCAAATACTGCTGGTAGTACCATTGGTTGTAATGCTCCAGCAATATCTAATTGTAAGAAATGTGATGTTTCGCCAAATGATGGAAGTTTAAAAATTTGGCCCGCAAATTTAACGTTTGGATCGAAAATTAAGCCAATTAAAGTAATCGCAATGATCACTAATAAAATACCGCCTTTTACTTTTAAACGTTCTAAGCCAATAATTGCCGCTAAACCTAATAATGACATCATTACGGGGAATGAAGTAAACTCGCCGAGTTTTACAGGTAATCCAGCATTATTTCCAACAACTAAGCCAACACCATTAGCGGCAATTAATAAGAGGAATAAGCCAATTCCGATCCCTGCACCATGAGCAATACTGGCTGGTAGATTACGTAAAATCCAGGCACGGATTCCCGTGGCTGAAATAATACTAAATAAGATCCCCATTAGGAAAACAGCACCTAATGCAACTGGAATACTCACTTTTTGTCCAAGTACTAAACTAAATGCAGTAAATGCAGTCAGTGAAATTGCTACCCCAATTGCCATTGGTGCATTAGCCCAGAAACCAATTAAGATTGAGCCTAGACCAGTCACTAGACAGGTTGCAATAAATACGGATTCTGCAGAGAAGCCCGCATTACTTAACATTCCTGGCACCACAATCACAGAATAAACCATTGCTAAGAAAGTAGTGAGTCCCGCAATTACTTCTTGACGTAAAGAACTTTTACGGGCGGAGAGTTCAAAACGTTGTTCAAGCATATTAGCCATTGAATTACCTTTATAAAAAATGACACTTATAAAAAAGAGAGGTGAATTTTACCTGAGATAAAAAAAATCTACTATCGAAAAATGCAATCGTTTGCTTGGATATTGAAAAATAAATTTTAAGGCTAAAAAACGAGAAAATTTAAAGGAGAGATTAAAATAAGAAATCCTCTGCTATCTTAATAAAAGATAACAGAGGATATAATAATTAACTTTGTAGTGAATAAATACCGAGTTGTTCTAATTTATCTAAACCACTAACGAGTGCAGATGCGCCATTCGCAGTTGTTAGCACCATAACTTTATGTTGTAGTGCATTACGACGAATAGAATGACTGTCTGCAATGGATTCTGGTTTGCCATCAACCGTATTAATCACTAATGCAATTTCATCATTTTTAATTGCATCAACGATATGAGGGCGGCCTTCACGCACTTTATTGATATGTTGCACGACAATACCGTGTTCAGCTAAGAACTGTTCTGTACCGTAAGTTGCACATAGCCCAAAACCTAAGCGTTGTAATTGTTTCACGACAGGTAAAATACGTTGTTTATCTTGATCGGCAACGGATAAGAACACTTTGCCTGTTTGTGGAATACGTTCACCTGCACCGAGTTGTGCTTTGATAAAGGCTTCTTCAAATGTTGTACCAACCCCCATTACTTCACCAGTAGAACGCATTTCAGGTCCCAAAATCGTATCGACACCAGGGAATTTGATAAATGGGAATACGGCTTCCTTCACTGCAAATTTTTCTGGAATCACTTCTTGGGTGAAGCCTTGTTCTGTGAGGGAGATGCCAGCCATCACACGAGCGGCGATTTTGGCTAATGGTACGCCAGTTGCTTTACTCACAAATGGGACAGTACGAGATGCACGCGGATTGACTTCGAGGACATAAATTGTGTCATTTTGTACGGCAAATTGCACATTCATTAAACCAACCACTTTTAAGGCTTTTGCCATTGCTGCGGTTTGACGACGGATTTCATCTTGAATAGCTTGACTCAAGGAATAGGCTGGTAATGAACATGCAGAGTCGCCACTGTGAATACCTGCTTGCTCAACGTGCTGCATAATACCGCCAATCACAACAATTTCGCCATCACAAATACAGTCCACATCGACTTCAGTGGCATTATCAAGGAAGTGATCTAATAAGATCGGACTATCTTCGGACACTTGCACAGCTTCACGCATATAACGATTTAATTCTTCTTCGTTATAGACAATCTGCATTGCACGTCCGCCTAATACATAAGATGGGCGAACGACTAATGGGTAGCCCACTTCTTCTGCTAATTTAGCAGCTTCTTCACTATTGCGAGCAGTGCGATTAGGTGGCTGTTTTAAGTTAAGATCATTAAGAATTTGTTGGAAACGTTGGCGATCTTCTGCCGCATCAATGCTATCTGCTGAGGTACCGATAATATTAACACCATTGGCATGTAGTGCATTAGCCAGTTTTAATGGTGTTTGTCCACCATAATGTACGATTACCCCAAATGGTTGTTCGAGATGAATAATTTCTAATACATTTTCTAAGGTAAGTGGCTCAAAATAAAGGCGATCTGAAGTATCGAAGTCAGTAGAAACTGTTTCTGGGTTACAGTTCACCATAATGGTTTCAAAACCACTTTCTCGTAAGGCTAAAGCAGCGTGGACGCAACAATAGTCAAATTCAATCCCTTGACCAATACGGTTCGGACCACCACCAAGAATCATAATTTTCTTACGAGTAGATGGATTTGCTTCGCACTCTTCTTCATAAGTTGAATAGAGATAAGCAGTATCTGATTTGAATTCACCAGCACAAGTATCGACACGTTTATACACTGGGTGCAGATTGAGTTCATAACGGCGATTTCTTACCTGTTCTTCGCTAACTTTCGTCAGTTGTCCGATACGTTTATCCGAGAATCCTTTACGTTTTAAACGGCGTAATTCAGCATAATCTAATTGATCAAAGGTTTTCTTTTCTAATGCGAGTTCTTCTAAAACAAGATCTTGAATTTGTCTTAAGAACCAAGGATCGATTTTGGTATAGCGATAAACTTCATCTAAAGACCAACCTAAACCAAAAGCATCGGCAACATAGAGTAAGCGTTCTGGTCCTGGGTTAGAAATTTCATGGCGTAATTTTTCGTTGTCTTCTGAACGTAAATTAAAGCCACAAATGCCTGTTTCTAAGCCACGCAAGGCTTTTTGTAATGACTCTTGGAAGGTTCTGCCCATTGCCATAACTTCACCAACGGATTTCATTTGCGTGGTAAGACGATCATCGGCTTGTGGGAATTTCTCAAAGGCGAAACGAGGTACTTTCGTAACCACATAATCAATAGATGGTTCAAAGGAAGCTGGGATTAAACCGCCAGTGATATCATTGCGTAATTCGTTTAAGGTATAACCTACGGCAAGTTTAGCAGCGACTTTAGCAATCGGGAAACCAGTTGCTTTTGATGCTAATGCAGAAGAACGACTCACACGAGGATTCATTTCAATCACAATCATTTCACCATTTTCTGGGTTAATGGCAAATTGCACATTGGAACCACCCGTATCAACACCAATTTCACGTAATACTGCAAGCGAAGCATTACGCATAATTTGATATTCTTTGTCGGTTAATGTTTGTGCAGGAGCAACAGTAATTGAATCACCAGTATGTACGCCCATTGGATCGAGGTTTTCGATTGAGCAGACGATAATACAGTTATCTGCTTTATCTCGCACCACTTCCATTTCATACTCTTTCCATCCAAGAACGGATTGCTCAATTAAGAGTTCGTGGGTTGGCGACGCATCAAAGCCACGTTCGCAAATTTCTTGAAATTCTTGGCGGTTGTAAGCAATTCCACCACCAGAACCACCCATCGTAAAAGAGGGACGAATTAAGGTTGGAAAACCGACCTCTTCTTGAGCTTGCCAAGCTTCTGCAAAGCTATGACAAACAAAAGATTTTGGTGTGTTGAGTCCGATTTTTTGCATTGCTTCTTTAAAACGACCACGATCTTCTGCTTTATCAATCGCATCTTCAGTTGCACCAATTAACTCAACGTTATATTGCGCTAATACTCCATTTTTAGAGAGATCTAAAGCACAGTTTAATGCTGTTTGTCCTCCCATGGTTGGAAGAATGGCATCAGGACGTTCTTTTTCAATGATTTTTGCTAAGGTTTGCCAGCGGATTGGTTCAATGTAGGTGACATCTGCCATATTAGGATCGGTCATAATAGTCGCTGGATTTGAATTGACTAAAATAACTTTATAGCCTTCTTCTCGTAAGGCTTTACAGGCTTGTGCACCTGAATAATCAAATTCACACGCTTGCCCGATAACGATTGGACCCGCACCAATAATAAGGATTGATTTTATATCTGTACGTTTTGGCATAATCTATTTTCCATTAATTTGTATCTTGTTTAGTAACGAACCACATAAGAAGCAGCAGTATGAGTATGACGAGCAACTTCCATTTCATGAATAAATTTATCAAATAGATAAGCTACGTCATGTGGACCAGGACTTGCTTCTGGGTGACCTTGGAATGAAAAAGCGGATTGATCCGTTAAAGCAATGCCTTGTACAGAACCATCAAAGAGTGAGCGATGAGTAATGCGTACGTTATTTGGCAAACTGTCTGCATCCACTTCAAACCCGTGGTTTTGGCTAGTAATTAATACTTTATTATTATCAAGATCTTCTACTGGGTGATTGCCACCGTGATGACCAAATGCCATTTTTTTTGTTTTTCCGCCAACAGCTAAGCCTAATAATTGATGTCCTAAACAGATACCAAAAATTGGTTTTTTACTTTCAAGTAGAGTTTTGATTGCGGTAATTGCATACTCACAAGGTTCGGGATCGCCTGGACCATTCGACAAGAAAATACCATCAGGATTTAACGCTAATACCTCTTGGGCTGGTGTCGTCGCTGGTACGACAGTAATTCGGCATCCACGTTCTGCCAACATTCTTAAAATATTACGTTTAACCCCAAAATCATAAGCAACAACGTGGAAACGGAAATGATCTTGTTGTGGATAGCCTACACCAAGTTGCCATACTTTTTCTGTCCATTCATAAGGTGTATCACAAGTGACTTCTTTTGCTAAATCTTTACCTGCCATAGAACCAAAACTTTGTGCTAATTCTAGGGCTTTTTGTTCATCGATTTCACCAGCCATAATACAACCTGGCATTGCACCTTTATCACGTAATAAACGGGTTAAACGGCGAGTATCAATATCCGCAATCGCTACCACATTATTTTGTGTAAGATATTGTTGTAATGACATTTCACTACGGAAATTACTATGTAATAACGGTAAATCACGAATAATTAAACCTGCGGCATAAATTGCATTAGATTCAACATCTTCATTATTTGCACCTGTATTACCAATGTGAGGATAGGTTAAGGTAACGATTTGTTTGGTATAGGATGGGTCGGTGAGGATTTCTTGGTAGCCAGTCATTGAGGTATTAAAAACGACTTCACCGATTGTGTGTCCTAATGCACCGATGGCTGTGCCACGAAAAATTGAACCATCAGCAAGAACGAGAATAGCTTGTTCAGACATCAATTACTCCTAAATAAAATTTATGTGTTGGTCGAACACTTACGAATGCTCATTAACCACAACTTAGATCACATAGTAATAGCATAATACATTTACTATGTTGGCTAAATCGTGTCTGAAAGTTTTTTCTATAAACGAAAAAATCGGGTTATTTTAATGGAGCAAACGTTTAAATACAAACGAAAGATTATTTTAAATGAAAAAATATGCAGTATTTTTGAATATTTATTCAATAAAGGCAAGTATTATTTTTTGGTAAACATTTTTTTACCAGTAATTTTTGATTAGAATAGTAAAGTTATTGATCCAAATGGAAATAAAATGATGAAAAAGTGGCTGAATAAAAAATCTTTAATGCTAGTGACAGCGATTGCAGTGACTACTGGTTGTGCTAGTCATAATGAAAATGGTGAACGAAATGATCCTTTGCAAGGATTTAATCGGGCAATGTGGAATGTTAATTACAATTATCTCGATCCTTATGTATTACGCCCTGTGGCACAAGGTTGGCGGGATTATGTGCCTGCACCAGTAAAAACAGGATTGACTAACTTTACTAGTAATTTAGATGAGCCAATGAGTTTTGTGAATCGCTTATTAGAAGGCAATTTTAAACAAGCGATGATTCATTTCGATCGTTTTTGGATTAATAGTGTCTTTGGATTAGCCGGTTTTATTGATATTGCGAGTGCAAGTAAGCCATTGCGAGTGCATGAAACCAGAGAATTTGGTGATATGTTGGGGTATTATGGTGTGGGAACGGGAAGTTATGTTGTTTTACCTGGTTATGGTGCAGCAACACCTCGTCAAGATTTAGGGCATATCGTAGATATGACTTATCCAATGCTGTCACTATTAGGCCCATGGAGCTTATTGAAATGGGGAATTCAAGGTGTTGATAAGCGAGCTAGTGTGTTAGATCAAGATGCTCTGCTTAAACAAGCACAAGATCCTTATGTGACTTATCGAGAAGCCTATTTCCAAAATTTACAATTTAAAGTATCAGATGGAAAATCTGATAATAAACCAAAAGAAACATTGGATAAAAATATTGTCGATGAAATCGATTAATCTCCTCTTTTTTTGATTCAAATTAATGCTGTGTTATTTGTGATCTTTTACAGTAAGCAGCATTAAATTTTTAGTTTTGTAAGAAGGATAGCATTATGGAAATGACCTCCACTCAACGTTTAATTTTAGCTAATCAATATGAATTAATGGCATTACTTAATCCAGAACAAGCTACGTATTATCGTCGTTTGAAAACCATTGTACAAAGTGGTTTTGCAAAAGAGTTACAAGAGTTAGATAAGGGTTTTTCTTATTTAACAGAGGCTGAATGTAAGATGGTACGAGATACATTGGAAATGTATCATGCGTTACAAGTTTCTTATAATAATCTACAAGATCCATCAGTGGTGAGTGCACACCAAATTAAATTTGTTGGTTACTGTGCGGTAAGAGAGAAAAAATATTGCCAATACGTTAAGTTCTTACGTGAAACCGAGAAACTTTATACAGATGTAGTGTTCTATACTGAGGATAGTGACGCACAAATTTGTATGGCAGATAAATATCAAAAAATGTTGGCAGCTTGGCGTGCTTGCCCTCATGAATATCATCTCAGTGCAGAAGAGATTCGTAAGATTTTAAATGCTTAATAGGTTGGCGTAATAGAAGGGCAGAAAGTATATTTTCTGCCTTCTTTTTGTGTATGGCTAACGGTTAGCTCGCAATTCAATTTCTTGATTGACCTGACCATAAATCATCATTGTAAAGACAACTGTTCCTCCTAAGATATTACCAAAACAGGTTGGCAGAAGGAATGTAATAAAGTAGTCATAGAGAGAGGCTTCACCTTGGAATATTAAATAAGCGACTTCCGCAGAACCAACGATAACATGAGCAAAATCACCTAATGCGATCAAATAGATAAAGAAGAAGATCATAATAAACTTCCCACTATTTACTGACGGCATCATCCACACGACCGAGGCAATCAGAATACCAGCAGGAATTCCTTTCAAAATATTTTCTGATACAGTCATATGTTTTACATGCATAGCAATTTCATGCATTGCATTGACAAACTCTGGATTAAAAGCTTGGTGATTTTGTAAGAATAACGCTGCTAAAGCCGTACCAATGAGGTTAGAAATAAATACGATAAACCATAGCCGTGAAACTGCCGTTACTTTACGCCAAGTTAGTGGATTAAACAAAGGGACAACAGTGGTAATTGTATTTTCAGTGAATAGTTGCATTCTTCCTAAAATAACCAACAAAAAGCCAACTGTGTAGCCCATATTGGTAATTAGTGGTGCCCAAGGTTCATTAGGAACATAAGCAGTAAAAATTGCTTTAAAAACAAATGAAAAAGTCACAACTAGACCAGCAGTGATTCCTGAAAAAATAAGTGCTTTGGTTGGACGTGTTAATTCCTCTATTCCGTCTTGACGAATGATCTCGTAGAGTAGGCGAGGACTGAGACGTTCATACTCTTCAATCGCCATTTTATCTCGGTAGGAAAGTGTTGAAGTATCTAATTCTGATTTCATTGAGTTTCCTCCTTGTAATAAATATTTATGGTCTTGATTTTTACTTAAGCGATGTATTCTAACACACATAAATCTGGATGTGGCTGACAAATTTCTCTGAAAGAAACTAGGCTTCATAACAGGAATATTCTATAATTGCCGATTTCTAATGTGACTTAAGATTGAAATTATGTTTGAAATTAACCCTATTAAAAACAGAATTAGCGATATTGGTGAAAGAACCCTAGCGCTTAGGGGGTATCTTTGACTTTGATAGTAAGGTAGAGCGTTTAGAAGAAGTGAATGCAGAATTGGAGCAGCCCGATATTTGGAATGATCCAGAGAAAGCACAAGCGTTAGGTAAAGAACGTTCTTCATTGGAAGCTGTTGTCAATACTATTAAAGATCTACAACAAGGTTTAGAAGATGTAGAAGGTTTGTTAGAGTTGGCAGTTGAAGCAGACGATCAAGAAACCTTTGATGAAGCGATTGTTGAGTTAGATCAGTTAGAAGCAAATTTAGCAAAATTAGAATTTCGTCGTATGTTTAGTGGTGAACATGACAGTTCCGATTGTTATGTTGATCTACAAGCGGGATCGGGGGGAACAGAAGCACAAGACTGGACCGAAATGTTATTGCGAATGTACTTACGTTGGTCAGAAAGTAAAGGCTTCAAAACTGAATTAATGGAAGTATCAGATGGTGATGTAGCTGGAATTAAGTCGGCTACAATTCGTGTTAGTGGTGAATATGCTTTTGGTTGGTTGCGAACTGAAACAGGGATTCATCGTTTAGTGCGTAAAAGTCCTTTCGATTCTAATAATCGTCGTCATACATCATTTAGTGCAGTGTTTGTCTATCCTGAAATTACGGATGATATTGATATTGAAATCAATCCTGCTGATTTGCGGATTGATGTGTATCGTGCGTCAGGGGCAGGTGGGCAACACGTTAATAGAACGGAAAGTGCGGTGCGTATTACCCATATGCCAAGTGGTATTGTGGTGCAATGTCAAAATGATCGTTCGCAACACAAAAATAAAGATCAAGCGATGAAACAATTAAAAGCTAAATTGTATGAGCTTGAGTTACAAAAGAAAAATGCTGAAAAGCAAGCGTTGGAAGACAGTAAATCCGATATTGGCTGGGGTAGCCAAATTCGTTCTTATGTGTTAGATGATGCACGTATTAAAGACTTGCGTACAGGTGTGGAAAATCGTAATACTCAAGCCGTATTAGATGGAGATTTGGATCGCTTTATTGAAGCAAGTTTAAAAGCTGGATTGTAAAAATAATTGAGAAATAAAAGGTATAACTATGTCAGAACATAATCAAGAACTTGACCTAAATGGTGAGATGCTAGCTCGTCGTGAAAAATTAGCAAGTTTACGTCAAAAAGGAAATGCGTTTCCAAATACATTTCGTCGCGATAGTCTTGCAGGTGATTTACATACTTCTTATGAAAATGAAGATGGTGAAGCACTAAAAGATAAGGAAATTCCTGTTGCGGTAGCGGGACGTATTATGACTCGTCGTAAAATGGGAAAAGCTAGTTTTATCACTATTCAAGATATGAGCGGTAAGATCCAACTCTATGTTGCTCGTGATTTATTGCCTGAAGGTGCGTATGAAGAAGTGATGGCGATGTTAGATCTTGGTGATATTGTTGGTGCAAAAGGGACATTATTTAAAACAAAAACCAATGAATTAACTGTGCGTTGTACAGAAATTGAGTTATTGACTAAAGCATTACGTCCATTGCCAGATAAGTTCCATGGTTTATCAGATCAAGAAATGCGTTATCGCCAACGTTATCTCGATTTAATTAGTAACGAAGAATCACGCCGTACTTTCGTTATTCGTTCTAAAGTGATTGCGGGTATTCGTGAATACTTTATTGGCAAAGGCTTTATGGAAGTGGAAACACCAATGTTGCAAGTGATCCCAGGTGGGGCATCTGCACGCCCATTTGTAACTCACCATAATGCTCTTGATATTGATATGTATCTCCGTATTGCGCCAGAACTATACTTAAAACGGTTAGTGGTTGGTGGATTTGAACGTGTATTTGAGTTAAACCGTAATTTCCGTAATGAAGGGGTTTCTGTACGCCATAATCCAGAATTTACAATGTTGGAATACTATCAAGCCTATGCTGATTATCATGATTTGATGGATAATACTGAAGAATTATTGCGTAAATTAGCAATCGATATTTTAGGGACAACTATTGTTCCTTATGGTGAATATGAATTTGATTTCGGTAAACCATTTGAACGTATTACAATGCACGATGCCGTATTGAAGTATGGTGCAGAAAAAGGCATTGTAAAAGAAGATCTTTATGATCTTGAGCGTGCAAAAGCTGTTGCAGAGAAATTAGGAATTGAAGTACAAAAATCTTGGGGGTTGGGTAGTTTAGTTAATGCTATTTTTGAAGAAGTTGCAGAACACCACTTGATCCAACCAACTTTCTTAATGGCACACCCTGCCGAGATTTCGCCATTAGCGCGTCGTAATGATCAAAATCCAGATGTAACTGATCGTTTTGAACTCTTTATTGGAGGACGTGAAATTGGTAATGGTTTCTCAGAATTAAATGATGCTGAGGATCAAAATGAACGTTTTGATGCACAAGTAGCAGCCAAAGAAGCAGGCGATGATGAAGCGATGTTTAAAGATGAAGACTTCGTTGTTGCATTGGAACACGGTTTACCACCAACAGCAGGTGAAGGATTAGGGATTGACCGTTTAGCGATGTTGTTTGCTAATGCCGCTTCAATTCGTGATGTGATTTTATTCCCTGCGATGAAACACAAAGCATAATTAAAATAATATTAAAAAGGAAAGCTGTACTTGAAGAAGTACAGCTTTTTAATAAGAAAAACACGAAGATTATTTAATCACGCCACATGCCATTCTTGCTCCACCACCGCCGAGTGCAGCAGGATGATCAGAATGATTATCGCCACCAGCATGAATCATTAATGCTTTATCCTTAATTTGATCTAATGATTTTAAACGTGGTGCTAATACAGGATTTAAGGCATTACCATCATGATTAACTGCTAATGCAGGTAAGTCACCTAAGTGAGCATCATCTTGCCAAGGGAAACCATGTTGTTTTGCTTTATTTGGATCCCAATGTCCACCAGCACCTAATCCAGCGGTTAATTTACCGTCTTTTTCTTTTGCTGCACAGCTGGCATTTTCATGAATATGGAAACCATGTACACCAGGTGTTAAATCGTGAAGTTTTGGTGTAAATACAAGACCATATGGCGATTCAGTTACTTCAACAACGCCAATATCTTTATCACCATTTGTAGGATCTAATAATTTCATATTGATCGTGAGGGTATTACTTGCAGTTGCAGCAATACTAAAAATACTACACAAAGATAAGATTAATAATGATTTTTTCATTTCGATCACCTTAGTAGTTAGTGTTGTAAAAGCGTCGATAAATTATCATTAAAATATTTTATTTCCAATCTGTTACTTGAAGTTAATTTCATTTCTTCGAATTAGCTCACATTTTTTTGACTAACAGTTATTTGTTTCAAATTAAGTTTGTATGCTTATTGCGGTAATTATGTTGAGGAATGAATATGCGTTTTTTATTAGGGCTATGTTGTTTTTGTTATTGTTCGATTGTCATCGCAAAAGAGTCGGTGATGTTATTAAATGAGTATCGTGATCAAGATCTGCAAGGTTGGGTAATGAGTGAGAAATTGGATGGGGTACGAGGTTATTGGGATGGTAAACAATTAGTTACTCGGCAAGAGAATCGTTTATTTCCTCCAGAGTACTTTATTAAAGATTTTCCCCCATTTGCGATTGATGGTGAATTATTTAGTGAACGAGGGAAATTTGAAGAAATTTCTAGTATTACTAGAAGTTTAGAGGATAAAGGTTGGCATAAATTGAAACTATATGTCTTTGATGTTCCAAAAGCACAAGGGGATTTATGGCAGCGTTTGGCAGTATTACAAGATTATTTAGTTAAACATCCTTCTTCTTATATTGAAATTATTCCACAATTACCGATTGAAAATAAACAGGCGGTTTTTCAGTTTTTGGATCAGGTGGAAAAATTAGGGGGTGAGGGTGTAGTAGTGCGAAATCCAAAAGCTGAATACTTGGTAGGACGTAGCAATCAAATTTTAAAACTTAAACGTCATCAAGATGAAGAGTGTACAGTGATAGCTCATCATAAAGGGAAAGGACAATTCCATAATGTAATGGGATCGCTTACTTGTGAGAATTATCGAGGAAAATTTAAAATTGGTTCGGGGTTTTCTCTTGCAGAACGTACAAATCCACCACCGATTGGTAGTGTGATTACTTATAAATATCGTGGTGAAACGGCGAAAGGAAAACCTAAGTTTGCCACTTATTGGCGACAACGAGTTACGGTTCAACCAGTTGATAATGGATCACAAACAGTTGATTCGTATTAGGATAAATTTCTCGAATGACTGTTTTTAATTCATTCAGTGTCATATTTTCTTGTTGTGCGTGAATGTCAGTTAATTCCTGAAAAGAAATTGCCGTAACTGAAAGAATTTTGATTTTTGCGAACCATTGATGTTGTTCAAAAGTAAATACATCAACAATACTACCAACAGTGAAATCTTTTTCACTTGCATCACGAATTGTGATCGTTTTGCTGCCATTTAGAATATTCTGTTGAAAACGTTGATAAAAAGTAATTTGATTCATCATTTTATTTTTTCCGTTTAGGCAGTTTTTCCATCCAAGACCAGTTTTTATCCTCTTGGTAATCAAATACCGGTAAACTTAACCTAAATCTAATTGCTAAAAGGCGAGCTAGAAAACCGGCTGCTAATGTGATGAGAGTGACTGCATCTGGTGGAATATGAGTTTCTTGTAATCCGATATAAATTGCAGTTGCAAGAAAAGCGATACTTGCATATAACTCTTTTTGAAAGACCAATGGAATACGATTACAGAGTAAATCCCGTAGCACACCACCAAATGCACCTGTAATGATGGCAGCAACTGAAGCAATAATAAAACCATGTCCCATATTTAACGCAACTTGTGCGCCGATAATAGAGAAAACAATCAAACCAAGTGCATCTAAAATTAAGAAAACGGCTTTTAGATAACGCATTAATGGGGCAATAATAACGGTTAATACCGCAGCACCAGCGACAATCGCAATATATTCAGGATGCTTGACCCAACCTAACGGATAATGTCCTAACAACACATCTCGTACAGAACCGCCCCCAATGGCAGTGACAGAAGCAATAATAATCACGCCGAAAATATCCATTTTTTCTCTACCAGCCGCTAATGCACCAGTAATCGCTTCGGCAGTGATACCAATTAAATAAAGAATAGTTAATAACATAAATATTGTATTTTATTTGTTGGGAGCAAAAGCAAGATTGTACTTGAAAGTAGGATTATTAGTGAAATGTTTTATATTAAATAGTGGCAGTAAGTTATTAATTTAAAAGGTAAATAGTTTAAATAATCAGCAATTAAATTTTTATGTAACAACTTTTATAAAAAAATTAATCACCACTAATAATTTGAGATAAGAAACAAACGTCTTTAGCGGAAAATGAAGTGATTTTTTTATGCTTATAAATTATAAAAAAGTAGTTTTTTATAAAATTTTTCTTCACAAAGATTCTTTTTTTGTAGATTGATCTGCTAATTTTTTTGTGATGTTATTTTCTAGATAACACAATATTATGATAACTATCTAGAGAACTACTATGAATATTACAACTACTACGAATGATCAATCTTCTACAATAAAGCGCCGTCTTTCTGCATTAGGTCCTGGTATTTTAATGGCATCTGCTGCAGTTGGCGGTTCACATTTAATTGCCTCTACGCAATCAGGTGCAATTTATGGTTGGCAGTTAGCGATTATTATTATTTTAGCCAATTTATTTAAATATCCATTTTTCCGTTTTGGGGTGCAATATACCTTAGAAACGAATAAAACCTTACTAGAAGGGTATAAAGAGAAAGGTGTGTTTTACCTTTGGATTTTCTTCTTATTAAATATTTTTGCCACTATGATTAATACTGCAGCAGTAGCATTACTTTCGGCTGTGATTTTATCGTTTGTGATTCCATTACCTGTACCAACGCTGAGTTTGACTGTTTTGGTTGTAAGTTTAGGAATTTTATTATTAGGGCAATATCGTCTATTAGATGGTTTATCTAAATTAGTTATGATTTGCTTGACGATAGCAACCGTATTAGCAGTTGCTATTGCTGCTGTTCGAGGTGGCGTTGCTCCAGCAGATTATGTGAGTGAAAGTCCATGGCAATTAGGTGCATTAGCTTTTATTGTTGCGTTAATGGGATGGATGCCTGCACCAATCGAAATTTCTGCAATTAATTCAATGTGGGTAGTGGCGAAAAAACGTATCACTGAAGTTTCTTATCGTGATGGGATCTTTGATTTTAATGTTGGATACATTGGTACGGCTATTTTAGCACTAGTCTTTCTCGCATTAGGGGCATTAGTGCAATATGGTTCAGGGGTACCAGTTGAAATGGTTGGTGGTAAATATGTTGCACAACTGATAGGTATGTATTCTTCTACAATCGGGGAATGGGCAAGAGGATTGATTGCTTTAATTGCATTTCTTTGTATGTTCGGCACTACATTAACCGTTATTGATGGTTATTCACGTACTAATGTAGAGAGTTTGCGACTATTACTGCATAAAAAAGGTACTCGAGCAGCTTATTTAAATATTTCATTTATTCTTGCTACTTTATCGGGAGCGATGATTATCTTCTTCTTTAATAATGCCTTAGGACCAATGTTAAAATTTGCCATGATAGCTTCTTTTGTTACTACACCAATTTTTGCCACTTTAAATATGTTGTTAACACTAAGAGGTAGATCTCATCAAGTTAAAGGTGGCTTATACTGGTTATCATTAATTGGCTTATTATATTTAACTGCATTCGCACTGTTCTTTATTGTTTATCAATTAGGTTGGTTAAGCTAATTAACTACTTGATCTCTAATCTATAAGGCAGTAATTTTTGATCTGCCTTTTTTATAGATAATTTCAGGGAGATCGGATGCAGAAAGTTCAAGTATTATTTATTTGTTTGGGAAATATTTGTCGTTCACCAATGGCAGAATTTATTTTTAAGCATAAGGTAAAAAAGGCAAATTTAGCTGATCGAATTTTTGTGGATAGTGCAGGCACAGCAGGTTGGCATAGTGGTGAAGGAATGCATTGCGGTACGGCAGATATGTTGGATTTACATAAAATCGAGAGTAATAATTTTCGTAGCAGACAAGTAAAAAAACAAGATTTTCAACAGTTTGATTATTTGATTGGTATGGATAACAGCAATATCAGTGATTTAGAAGATCTATTTGGCATACATCCAGAGAAAATTTTTAAAATTACTGATCTTTGTCCGCAATTACCTAAAGATCACATTCCTGATCCTTGGTATACAGGAAATTTTGCTGAAACATATGAATTATTAGATAGTTGTTGTGAAGCATTATTAGAGAAAATAAAGCAACAATTAAAGTAAAGTGTGATGTTGTTCACAGCAGCCAAGAAGGAAAAACGCTATATTAATTATGAGCAATTATCCAGAGGAGAAAATTATGTTTCCAGAATATCGTGATTTAATTAGCGTATTAAAAAATGAAGATAAGCATTTTGCTAGGTTGTTTGATGAGCATAATGAACTCGATCATAAAATTCAAAATATGATAGATAAGATTGATTACGGCACTCCAGAGGAAATTGAAACCTTAAAGAAAATGAAATTACGCTTAAAAGATGAAATGTATGTTATTTTGAAGCAATATGCTGAAAGTAAATAAATGAAATAAACCCAGTTTTGATAACTGGGTTTTTTATGGAATAAATAAAAAAGGTGCTGTTGTGATCTGACCCCGAAAAGTTGGACGATTATTTTAAGGACTGAATTCTGTATTGAACAGGACTCAGTCCAT
>NZ_JBHLWA010000044.1:0-3873 GCF_042433085.1 Gallibacterium melopsittaci | reverse complement strand
CGAAGGGAAACCGAGTCTTAACTGGGCGAATAGTTGCAAGGTATAGACCCGAAACCCGGTGATCTAGCCATGGGCAGGTTGAAGGTTGGGTAACACTAACTGGAGGACCGAACCGACTAATGTTGAAAAATTAGCGGATGACTTGTGGCTGGGGGTGAAAGGCCAATCAAACCGGGAGATAGCTGGTTCTCCCCGAAATCTATTTAGGTAGAGCCTTATGTGAATACCTTCGGGGGTAGAGCACTGTTTCGGCTAGGGGTCCATCCCGGATTACCAACCCGATGCAAACTGCGAATACCGAAGAGTAATGCATAGGAGACACACGGCGGGTGCTAACGTCCGTCGTGGAGAGGGAAACAACCCAGACCGCCAGCTAAGGTCCCGAAGTCTATATTAAGTGGGAAACGAAGTGGGAAGGCTTAGACAGCTAGGATGTTGGCTTAGAAGCAGCCACCATTTAAAGAAAGCGTAATAGCTCACTAGTCGAGTCGGCCTGCGCGGAAGATGTAACGGGGCTCAAATATAGCACCGAAGCTGCGGCATCAGTATAAATACTGTTGGGTAGGGGAGCGTTGTGTAAGCCGAAGAAGGTGTATTGAGAAGTATGCTGGAGGTATCACAAGTGCGAATGCTGACATAAGTAACGATAAAACGGGTGAAAAACCCGTTCGCCGGAAGACCAAGGTTTCCTGTCCAACGTTAATCGGGGCAGGGTGAGTCGGCCCCTAAGGCGAGGCTGAAAAGCGTAGTCGATGGGAAACGGGTTAATATTCCCGTACTTTTCTTTACTGCGATGTGGGGACGGAGAAGGTTAGGTTAGCAGTAGATTGGATTGTACTGTTTAAGTTTGTAGGTGGAAAGTTTAGGCAAATCCGGACTTTCATACACTGAGAGATGAAGACGAGACTCTAAGGAGTTGAAGTAACTGATACCCGGCTTCCAGGAAAAGCCACTAAGCGATAGGTAAAGAGAAACCGTACTGAAAACCGACACAGGTGGTCAGGTAGAGAATACTCAGGCGCTTGAGAGAACTCGGGTGAAGGAACTAGGCAAAATGGCACCGTAACTTCGGGAGAAGGTGCGCTGGTATGGTGTGAAGTTTTTTACAAATGGAGCATAAACCAGTCGAAGAGACCAGCTGGCTGCAACTGTTTATTAAAAACACAGCACTCTGCAAACACGTAAGTGGAAGTATAGGGTGTGATGCCTGCCCGGTGCTGGAAGGTTAATTGATGGTGTAATCGCAAGAGAAGCACTTGATCGAAGCCCCAGTAAACGGCGGCCGTAACTATAACGGTCCTAAGGTAGCGAAATTCCTTGTCGGGTAAGTTCCGACCTGCACGAATGGCATAATGATGGCCAGGCTGTCTCCACCCGAGACTCAGTGAAATTGAAATCGCCGTGAAGATGCGGTGTACCCGCGGCTAGACGGAAAGACCCCGTGAACCTTTACTATAGCTTGACACTGAACCTTGAATTTTGATGTGTAGGATAGGTGGGAGACAGAGAAGTTGCTACGCCAGTAGTGATGGAGTCGTTGTTGAAATACCACCCTTTAACGTTTGATGTTCTAACGAGGACTGCGAAACGCGGTTTCGGACAGTGTCTGGTGGGTAGTTTGACTGGGGCGGTCTCCTCCCAAAGAGTAACGGAGGAGCACGAAGGTTTGCTAATCACGGTCGGACATCGTGAGGATAGCGCAATGGTAAAAGCAAGCTTAACTGCGAGACGGACAAGTCGAGCAGGTGCGAAAGCAGGTCATAGTGATCCGGTGGTTCTGAATGGAAGGGCCATCGCTCAACGGATAAAAGGTACTCCGGGGATAACAGGCTGATACCGCCCAAGAGTTCATATCGACGGCGGTGTTTGGCACCTCGATGTCGGCTCATCACATCCTGGGGCTGAAGTAGGTCCCAAGGGTATGGCTGTTCGCCATTTAAAGTGGTACGCGAGCTGGGTTTAGAACGTCGTGAGACAGTTCGGTCCCTATCTGCCGTGGGCGTAGGATAATTGAGAGGGTCTGCACCTAGTACGAGAGGACCGGAGTGGACGCATCACTGGTGTACCAGTTGTCTCGCCAGAGGCATAGCTGGGTAGCTAAATGCGGAAGAGATAAGTGCTGAAAGCATATAAGCACGAAACTTGCCTCGAGATGAGTTATCCCAATCGAAAGATTGTAAGGGTTGTTTGAGACTAAGACGTAGATAGGCTGGGTGTGTAAGTGTAGTGATATATTGAGCTAACCAGTACTAATTGCCCGAGAGGCTTAACTATACAACGCTGAAGGGTTTTAGCCTAAAGCGAGAATCGAAAAAAGGAATAAGAAAGCGAGAAAGCAAAATAAAGAAAAAAAGCGAGAAAGCTAAAAAGATAAAGAAAGTATCAAGAGAATCAGTAGAAAGCTTGTATGGGACGTTGAAGAGAAGAAAGAACAAAAAAGAAAAAGTCAGAATAAAAAGACTGAAAAAATAGAAGAAAAGACAAGATTAAGAGAAAAAGCCGAATTATCCTGGCGGCGAGAGTGCAATAGGCCCACCTGAATCCATGCCGAACTCAGAAGTGAAATGTTGTCACGCCGATGGTAGTTTGGGAGCTTCCCATGTGAGAGTAGGTCACTGCCAGGTTTTGAATAGAGAAGGAAGAACGCTAACCAGTAGGTTAGCGTTTTTTTTTGCCTTAAATATCAACGTATCAAATCAAATATCAAGGTATCCAATAGCGAATTTCGCCGTTAGCTTCATCACTTTTAGCGCTAGACCGTGATGTAGCTGGATTGGGTTAATCCTTCCATCCCCATCCCCTTCTTCCCATACATACAATCAACCTCAATAAGAAAAAGCAAGAGAAAACCAATGAAAAAGCGGAGAAACGTTCAAATGTCCTAAAACGACGGAACGGTGTGATACCGATTTTTTATCATCATTAACGGGTAGAAGGGCGAGAAATGAAGAAGAAAAGAAGAAAAGAAAGTCATGTTGTTTGAGATGGATTTAGTCTATTATCTTAAGCCTAGTTATCAATGAAGTAGGTAGCCCCTGTATAAGGTAAGAAATGTGTCGTTGGCTAATAAAGAAAATATGTAAAAAATACCAAGATATTTATAACGTTTTTGCTTCTCGTTCTAAGTCTGAAGCACATTGTTGTATTGCTAATCATATTTGTTGTGTTGTATTTATAATAGTATTGCTGCTTATTAATTACGATCGAATTATCGCCGAAATCACTACGCCAATCCGTTGTGCCATCGCTGGCGATACAGTGAAAGTACTTATGTCAGTAGAAGAATGGCAAAAACAACGAGGTATTGAAAAGTTAAAACCAATTAAAGATGTAGATGAATCTATGCGGTTATTTACAATAGTCTACAGCTTAACTCCTCTTGAAAAAAAACAAATTACTCAGACATTGAAAATAAATCATAGAGTATATGAACTGAACAGTGTAAACCTACAAACAAAGATAGCGACTTATTTTAGTACACAGAATTATTTGAATATCTTCATTACACATCATTTTCTTATGTATGATTTGGAATTAAAAAAAACAATTATGACAGCAGAAGATATCAGAGGGCAGTATTGGACTTTAATGGGACCAGGTTCTGACTGGGTAGAATGTAGTGAAGATAATTCACAGGAATTATCAATGAAAGTTTATCAATATAATTTTTAAATAAATAGGGATAGTCAATGAAGACATATAGGAAAAAGTTGGTAAAAAATGCTTTAAAAGCATAAGTACAAGGCTTTAAGCCTACTTTTAGCAACAAATTTGTCTATTACACCACTATGTCAATAAACGGCATATAGGACAAAAAAGTTGGTAAAAAGTGGTTTAAAAGCATATAGTACAAGGCTTTAAACCACTTTTTTG
>NZ_JBHLWA010000043.1:0-3482 GCF_042433085.1 Gallibacterium melopsittaci | reverse complement strand
GTTATATTTGGTCATAAAAAATCTGCACCTCTGTCTGTTGGATAATAAGTCCAACTTTAGGGGTGCAGATCATTGCAGCACCTTTCTTTATCATTACTTGAGGATTTACACTGCACCAATCCAATTAGGAAGGGCGAGAGAAATTGCAGGAATATAGGTAACTGCAATTAAGAAAGCCAACATTAATAACAACCAAGGTGTGGCTGCTTTGATAACTTGTGGTAATGATAATCCCGTAATTGCTGAAGATACGAACAAGTTAAGTCCAACTGGCGGGGTAATCATACCAATTTCCATATTTACAACCATAATGATACCTAGATGAATAGGATCGATTCCGAGTTGAGTTGCAATAGGGAATAAAATTGGCACTAAAATTAAGATAATTGCAGATGGTTCCATGAATGCACCAGCAATCAAAAGAACGATATTGACTACAATTAAGAACTGCCAACCTTGGAGATTCATTTCTGTCACAAGTTGGGTAAGTTGTTGTGGTATTTGCTCAGTAGTTAAAACGTGAGCAAACAACATTGCATTAGCGATAATAAACATCAACATAATGCTAAGTTTACCTGCTTCTAGTAAGACTTTTGGACATTCTTTTAATTTGATGTCTTTATAGATGAAGACTGAGACAAAGAATGAGTACACAGCAGCTACTGCAGCAGCCTCAGTTGGCGTAAATGCACCACTATAAATACCACCAAGGATAATGACCATTAAGATCAGTCCCCAGAGCGCTTTTCTTGCTGCTCGGAACCATTCTTTTACACTAGCACGTGGTAAAGCTGGAAGATTTTTTAAGCGAGCAACGATGTAGATTGCTACCATTAATACTACGCCAAGGAGTAATCCAGGCACAACCCCAGCCATAAATAAACGACCAACGGAAGATTCAGTAGCAGCAGCATAAACCACCATTACGACAGATGGTGGAATTAAAATACCAAGTGTACCAGCATTACAGACAATCCCTGTACCAAACTCGACAGGGTAGCCAGAACGAACCATTCCTGCAATTGCAATTGAACCAACAGCAGCTACAGTGGCAGGACTTGAACCTGAAAGTGCAGCGAACAACATACAAGATAAAACAGAAGCAATTGCTAATCCCCCACGGATATGTCCAACAGTTGCATTAGCAAAGTCAATTAAACGACGTGCTACCCCACCAGTTGTCATAAATGCACCAGCGAGGAGGAAGAAAGGAATTGCTAATAAAGTATAGTGTTCAGAGGTTTCAAATAATTTTATTGCAACAGAACTGATAGAATCTTGGCTAAATAGAATAATGACTAAAGAGCCAGATAATCCTAATGCAACAGCGATTGGTACGCCAATGAACATTAGGAAAAACAAACAAGCAAATAGGAAAATAATAGTCATAGATTACTCCTTAGCGCCTTCAGAATCTTGTAATTTCACTGCATCTTTTGCTTCATCGGCTAAACCAAGATCATTTTGTTTACCTTGTAATAAACGAACAAAGATTTCGACAAAGCGCGCAAAAATCATAAAGTAACCGATAGGAATAATCATACCAAGGTGCCATAATTGAATACCAAAATGTTGAAGATCTTCTGCTCCAACATTGGCAATTAATAATGCTTTTACCCATTCAATACTTGCTATCATGATGATTCCTGTATAAATCAAACAGGTTAAGCAAGCAAAAATACTGATGTATCGTTGCACTGGAGTTGTAAATTTTTTAACGATAGCATCGATTCCAATATGACCCGCAGTACGTACCCCATAGGAGGCACCGAAAAAGATTAACATTGCAAAGAAGAGTTTAGTTAACGCAACACTCCAAGTCATTTCTTGGGCGACTGTCATACAAAGTGTTGCGATTGGAACTAAGACAGGTTCGAGGTTAGGATAAGCATCCGCTAAGTCATAGAAAGGTGTATAAAGATTATTAAACATGACATAAACGAATGTGACCAATGTCATTAACGCTAGGGAAAATGCAATCATGAACTCCTCGAGTCTTCCCCAGAGGTAATTAAATCGTTGCATAGATGCTCCTTACAAACTTGAGCAGGGAAAGTGCGGTAACGAATACCGCACTTTGAGAGTTTAAGATTATTTGTTGTTAGATTCTTCAGCTGCTTTAATTAAATCAGCACCGATTTTATCTTCAAATTTTTTCCAGACCGGACGCATTGCATCACGCCATTCTTTTCTTTGTTCTGGAGTTAAAGTAATGATTTCTGTGGTTTTTGCATCGAGGATACGTTGTTTATCAGCAAGATTGAATTCGTGAGATTTTTTGTTTACATCATCACTAACGATATCCATTACTTCCATTAAACCTTTACGTACATCATCTGGTAAACCATCCCAGAATTTACTATTCACGATAACCATGTAAGAAAGTAGACCATGGTTAGATTCAGTGATGTATTTTTGTACTTCATTGATTTTTTGTGAGTAGATATTTGAATATGGGTTTTCTGCACCATTAACTACCCCAGTTTGTAAACCTTGATACATTTCACCAAATGCCATTTTACGAGGTACCGCATTAAGTTGTTTGAATTGTGCATCAAGTACTTCAGAGTTTTGTACGCGGAATTTCAAACCACGAGCATCTTTAGGAAGTACAAGTTTTTTATTTGCAGAAAGTTGTTTAAGGTCATTATTCCAGTAGCCTAAACCAATAATACCTTTATCTTTCATACTATTGAGTAGGCTTTTACCTGCATCACTTTTTTCAAAACGTTGTACTGCTTCAATATCATCAAATAAGAAAGGTAAATCGAATAATTGAATTTTTGGAGTGTATTTATCAAATTTAGCAAGTGATGGTGCTAACATTTGGACATTATTTAATAATAATGCTTCCATTTCTTTACCATCACCATAAAGAGAAGAGTTTGAATAAACTTCTACTTTTACTTTACCAGGGAATTTTTCTTCAACTAATTTTTTGAATAATAATGCACCTTGACCTTTAGGTGTATCATCTGCAACTACGTGAGAAAATTTAATAACGATTGGTTCTGCAGAGAATGCGCTTCCGGAGAAAAGAGCTCCAAATGCAGCAACAGTGGCGAGAACTTTAAACATAGTTTTTTTCATAAGCCTTATCCTCTTAGATATGAGTGTGTTTTTGAATGCGTCAATAAGATTATTTAAATGCTAAATTTTAGTAAAGCAGATTTTTTTAAAAAGTTGATCTCATTCTCAAAAATTTAATAGAAATTTAATAAAAACAATAGAAAATACTGACTTAATGTAACAAAACGTTTGTTTTTTAAGCAGGAAAGTAGCTGAATCTTTATAACACTTTTGTATTATTTTTTTGTACTTTTGGTGTTGAAAAAATGACTAGATAATATTGGCAAATTTAATTCCTATTAAACTTGAATATAGAAAAAGATAAGAAAAGAGTACAACAATGATCTGCACCCCTAAAGTTGGACTTATTATCCAACAGACAGAGGTGCAGATTTTTTATGACCAAATATAAC
>NZ_JBHLWA010000042.1:0-560 GCF_042433085.1 Gallibacterium melopsittaci | reverse complement strand
CAAAAAGTAGGCTTAAAGCCTTGTACTATAAGGCTTTAAGCCTACTTTTAGCAACAAATTTGTCTATTACACCCTAAAATCTATCACGCCGTAATGATTATTACGGCGTTTTTTTATTTCTTATCAACTCACCCTAACAATCGTGCGACCATATAACTGATGTTGTAATAATTTTTGTCCATAAACAGGCACATCAGCCAGCAAAATTTCTCGGGTAAATGTTTGCAAATAGTCGTCTGCCACTAATTGTGCTAATTCTTGCCACACGGCTTTGCGTTGTTCCAATGGGAAATAGACAGAATCCACACCTTGCAAACGAATATGACGTAAAATAAATGGCATCACCGTTGTATTGAGTTGGTAACTTTGTGCTAAACCACAGCAGACCACACAACCACTATATTGCACTTTACTCAGTAAATTTGCCAAAATTTGCCCACCCACCGTGTCAATAACGCCTGCAAATTGCTGTTTCTCTAATGGGCGACTTGGTTCATTAAAATGGTCTCGGTCATAAATTTTCTTTACGCCTAAATTTAATAAGGATTGGTAACGAGCTG
>NZ_JBHLWA010000041.1:0-18131 GCF_042433085.1 Gallibacterium melopsittaci | reverse complement strand
TTAAAGAAAATAAATATTAGCCACAATTTTGTCCACTTGGCATAGTTTTTGACACATCAGCAACAATTTTGTCCACTTGGCATAGTTTTTGACACATCAGCAACAATTTTGTCTACTATGCCTATTTTTAATAGCGTGTTTTCTTTAAAAATTAAGAATTTACTGCAATTTTAGTGAATTCATCAAAGAAGGTTGGGAATGTTTTTGCGGTACATTCAGGTTCTAGGATAGTCACTGGTGTATCGGATAAAGCAATTAAAGCAAAACACATTGCCATACGGTGATCATTATAAGTTGCAATATCTGCGTGTTTAAACTGTGTTAAGGCTAATGGCTGTACTCGTAGAAAATCTTCACCTTCTTCTACTTCTGCACCGACTTTCCGTAGTTCAGTTGCCATCGCAGTCAGTCGATCGGTTTCTTTAACACGCCAATTATAGATATTACGAATGACTGTTTCACCTTGTGCAAATAATGCCGTCGTAGCAATCGTCATCGCAGCGTCAGGGATATGATTCATATCCATATCAATGCCATGCAGTTCGCCGTGTTCCACTTCAACATAATCATCTGCCCAGTGAACGTTTGCTCCCATTTTTTCGAGGACATCAACAAATAACTTATCGCCTTGGATACTTTGTTTACCGATACCTCTAACTTTGACCTTACCTTTAATCGCAGCGGCGGCTAAGAAATAAGAGGCAGATGAAGCATCTCCTTCCACCATAAAATGGGTAGGTGAAATATAATGTTGACCACCAGCCACATAGAAAACTTGGTAGTTTTGGTGCGATACATTAACACCAAAAATTTTCATCATTTTAAGCGTAATATCAATGTAAGGTTTAGAAACTAAGTCGCCCACAATATGGATTTCACTATCTTGTGGTGCAAGAGGTGCAGCCATTAATAATGCTGTTAGGAATTGTGATGAAATTGCGCCACTAATTTCAACTTTTCCACCTTTTAATCCAGTGTTACGAATCGCTAATGGGGGATAGCCCTCTTGTTCTAAATAATCAATTTCTGCTCCCATTTGTTGCAATGCGTCAACCAAATCTTTGATTGGGCGTTCTTTCATACGAGGCTCACCAGTGAGAACGATTTCACTTTTCTCACCTGTGGGAGAGGCTAAACAAAGTGCTGCAGTTAATGGGCGCATTGCTGTCCCTGCATTGCCCAAAAATAAACTAAGACCACTTTGCCAATGAAATGCGCCACCATTACCCGCTATTTCACAGGTTGTTTTATCCTCAGATAATTGATAATGCACCCCTAATGCCCGTAAGGCATTTAGCATATGGCGGACATCATCACTATCTAAAAGATTGGTAATTGTTGTCGTGCCTTTTGCTAGTGCAGCAAGTAATAAAGCGCGATTCGATAAACTTTTTGAACCAGGTAAAGTAATTTCTCCCTCGATACGGGTAATCGGATTAAGGGTAATAGAATTCATAAAACAGTAAATATCCTCTGGTCAGCGATTAATTGGCTAAAACTTCAGTCAAAGCGTTGATAAAGGCTTGATTCTCTTCAGGTAATCCAATACTAATCCGTAAATGATTCGGCATACCATAACCTGCGATAGGGCGTACAATAACGCCTTTACGTAAGAGAGCATTGTAGATAGGTTGGGCTGGTTGTTTTAAATCAACGGTAATAAAATTGCCTTTTGAGGGAATGTAATCTAATCCTTGTTGTTCAAAGAAGTTGATCAGTTGTTGCATACCTTGGCGGTTATTTTCTGCGACTTTTTGTAAGAATGCCTCATCATTGATGACAGCCGTTGCAGCAGCAAGAGCAAGACTATTACAGTTAAAAGGTTGACGTACACGATTAAATAAATCTGCAATTTCAGGATCAGAAACCGCATAACCAACGCGTAAACCTGCTAAGCCATATGCTTTAGATAAAGTACGGCATACGACTAAATTTGAATATTTTTGTTGCAATGCAAACGATGGAACACGTTCTTGTTCATTAGTAAATTCAGTATAAGCCTCATCTAATACAACGATAATATTGGCTGGTACTTTGGCTAAGAATTGTTCGATTTCATCTGCAGTTAGGAAAGTTCCTGTTGGGTTATTAGGGTTAGCAATATAGATTAATTTGGTTTTATCTGTAATGCTGGCAAGAAATGCATCTAAATCGTGACCCCAATTTTTAGCAGGAATAACAACCGCTTTTGCATTAATTGCTTGGGTAACTAATGGGTAAACGATAAAGGCATATTGTGAAAAAATGACTTCATCGCCTTCACTGACAAAAGTATGGGCAATTAATTCTAATAAATCATTTGAGCCATTACCCAAAGTAATTTGAGCAGGATCTAGATTAAATTTTTGCGCAACAGTTTGTTTGAAATAGAATCCATTCGAATCAGGATAACGCGTAAGTTGATTAAGCTCAGCTAAAATTGCTTGTTTTGCGCTTTCAGATAATCCAAAAGGATTTTCATTAGAAGCTAATTTAACAATATTATGAATACCTAATTCTCGTTCTAATTCTTCGGTAGGTTTACCTGCTTGATAAGGTGAAAGTTGTTTTACACCAGGATTGGCGACATCTAAAAATTTCATAGTAATTCCTGTAAAGATTAAATTATTTGTCTTGTTGATTTTCTTGGGCAAATTTTTCCATAAATTCAATTAAGGCTTCAACACCTGCAATTGGCATAGCGTTATAAATTGAAGCACGCATTCCGCCTAGCACTTTATGCCCTTTTAATGCTCGTAAACCTGCTGCATTCGCTTGACTAACAAATTTAGCATTTAATTCATCACTACCAGTGGTAAAGGTGACATTCATTAATGAGCGATTGGCTTCCATAACATTATTGCGATAGAACGAACTTTGATCGATATAGTTATAGAGCAATTCTGCTTTGGCACGATTTTTCAGTTCAACATTTTCAATACCACCATTAGCTAAAAGGTGTTCAAAGACAAGTGAACAGAGATACCAAGCAAAAGTTGGTGGTGTATTAAACATTGAATCATGATCACGCAAAATTTGATAATTCCAAACAGATGGTGTACTACGGCGAGCTTTACCAATTAAATCATCACGAATAATGATTAATGTAATACCAGAGGGCCCCATATTTTTTTGTGCACCAGCATAAATCATACCAAATTTACTAATATCAATTGGACGAGAAAGGATGTTAGAAGACATATCCGCAATTAATGTGGTATTGCCAACATTTGGAATATCAAAAATTTCGATACCACTAATGGTTTCATTTGGACAATAATGCACATAGTCATATTGATCAGCAATGTCACTGAAATTGAGATCTTTTACCCCTGTTTTGCCATCTTGCTCAGTTAAAATATTGATTTCATCTATATTCCCAAATAACTTTGCCTCTTTTGCAGCAGCACCTGACCAATGCCCACTTGTCAAATAGAGTGCTTTACCATTTTCAGAAAGTAAGTTCATTGGAATTGCAGCAAATTGGCCTCTCGCACCACCTTGTGCAAAGAGAACTTGATAATTATCTGGAATATTGAAGAGTTTGCGTAAATCTTCGATAGAACGTTTGGCTAATGCCATAAAGTTAGCACCACGATGACTCACTTCCATTACTGAAGTGCCTAAAGACTCCCAATCGAGTAATTCTGCTTGGACTCGTTGTAAGACTTCTTTTGGCATCATAGCTGGGCCAGCACTGAAATTAAAAACTTCTGTCATATCTACCTTCTTTATTTTATTCGTCAAAATTTATCTAGTTTTAACACTAGCGAAATGAATTATCAACGGCTTTCTACATAGTTTCTAAATTATTCTCAAATGGCGTTATATCTTGATGAAAAAGGGTGATATCTTTTTGACGATACCCGAAAAAACCGTTACAGTAAGCGGCAGAATTTCGTTTATTACATAGAGAGTATTTATTATGGAAAATGTAAGCAAAAAATGTTTTGAAGATGTGTTGGAGTATGTGCGTATGTATCGTCAAAAGAATAAACTTTTGCGTGATATTGCAGATAATGATCGCAAAATTCGTGACAATCAAAAAAGAGTATTATTGTTAGATAACTTAAATCAATATATTACAGATGATATGTCTGTTGCGGATATTCGAGCGATTATTGCTAATATGCGCGAAGATTATGAAGCGCGTGTTGATGATTATATGATTCGTAATGCTGAAGCATCAAAACAGCGTAAAGAAATCAGTAAGGCAATGAAAGAACAAACAAAATTGCATGCTGAAATGTTAAAAAAAGATAAATAGTTTATTAGTTGAAGAAAAAAAAGGGTCGAAAAATCGACCCTTTTTTTGATATTGAGTATACAAATCCGTATTAACGTTTTGAGTATTGTGGACGACGACGTGATTTGCGAAGACCCACTTTTTTACGTTCAACACGACGAGCATCACGGGTAACGAAACCAGCTGCACGTAATACTGGACGTAAAGTTTCATCATACTCAATTAACGCACGAGTGATACCGTGACGAATTGCACCTGCTTGACCAGAAATACCGCCACCTTTAACAGTGATATATAAGTCAAATTTTTCTACCATATCAACTAATTCTAAAGGTTGACGAACAATCATACGTGAAGTTTCACGACCGAAATAAACATCAATATCACGTTGATTGATAGTAATTTTACCTGTGCCCGGTTTAATAAATACACGAGCTGAAGAGCTTTTGCGGCGGCCTGTGCCGTAGTTTTGATCTGCCATAGTCTAAACCTCGTGATTAAATATCTAAAACTTGTGGTTGCTGTGCAGCATGGTTGTGTTCGCTGCCTGCATACACTTTTAATTTACGGTACATTTCACGACCTAAAGGACCTTTAGGTAACATACCTTTAACTGCGATTTCAATCACACGTTCTGGACGGCGAGCAATCATTTCAGCAAAAGTCGCTTGTTTGATACCACCAACGTAGCCAGTGTGCCAGTAATAAATCTTGTCAGTTTTTTTACGGCCTGTTACAGCAACTTTATCTGCATTGATAACGATGATGTAATCACCTGTGTCAACGTGTGGAGTATATTCAGCTTTGTGTTTACCACGCAAGCGGCTTGCGATTTCTGCAGCTAAACGACCTAAAGTTTTGCCAGTCGCATCAACTACATACCAGTCGCGTTTTACTGTTTCTGGTTTTGCTACAAAAGTTTTCATTAATTCATTACCAAAATAATAATTTAACACCCTGTGTTCAACGATTTGAACACACCTTTTCGCTCGCAATAATCACCCCTTCGAGTGTATTTTAAGCATAAAAAAATTACATGGTGGGAAAAACCAATGTAATTAACAGGGTCGCAAGATTATACAGAAATAAAATTTAAAAACAAAGTAAAAACTAGGTCTGATTTTATTTTTTGCGATTTGTTTTTGTATTTTTATTTGACGTGATAGAGTAAGGACGCTTAATCACCAATTAAGGAGAAAAAAATGACAATTAAAATTTTGCATAATCCACGTTGTTCTAAAAGTCGTGCAACTTTACAACTACTAGAAGAACAAAATATTCAACCAGAAGTTGTGCTTTATTTACAGCGTGAATTTTCGCTACCAGAATTAAAATCTTTAATGGGAAAACTTGGCATTGATGATCCACGTTTAATGATGCGTACCAAAGATGACTTATATAAGTTATTAGGGTTGGATCAATTAAATCCAGCAGATCCTGAACAAAAAGAAGCTTTATTACAAGCGATTGTGGATCATTCGGCACTATTAGAACGTCCGATTGTGATTAATGGTAATCAAGCTCGAATTGGTCGCCCACCAGAAAGCGTATTAGAAATTTTATAGCGAGATGAATTGAAATTTGTCATAATAGCCGCCGCCGAAAAAATCGGCGGTTTTTTGTTATTTAAGGAAAAAAGTATGAAACAAGTTTATGAACACCAACGAGGTGAAATTCAGGAGAGTGCTATTAAAGCATTAGTAAGTGATCGATTATTTCGACAACGCATTGAGCGTAAACGGAAAGGTAAAGGCAGTTATCAACGTAAAACAAAACATGTTAAATGGGATTATCAAAGTGCAAGTATAAACGTTTTATTTTAGAGCTTTTATCCTTGCACTTTTTATTTGAATAGTAGGTAATACCACTTTCTTTTTTTATAAATCCGAGTATCCTTATTGCGTTCCTTTCTTGAGGAATGACAAAAAATATAGCAAGTTATGTTTATTTTAAGGTTACACAATATGAAAAAACTGTTGTTAGCATCATCAATGCTCATTTCTAGTATGGCTTATGCCGCACCTATTACTCAAGTTAATCCAAATACAACTACTCACACTTACGAATTTACCAATTCTTATGATCTTGTTGTACCAAAAGGTTCAGAAGGCGAAACTAATTTATGGGTACCATTGCCTTTTAATAGCGATTATCAAACATTAAAATCAGTTGAGTTTGAAGGTAATTATCGTACTGCATATATCACTGAAAATAATCAATATGGTGCAAAAACACTTTATGCGAATTGGGGTGAAAAAGCGGATAAACGTATCTTGAAAGTCAAAATGATTATTCAAACGCAAGATCGTGAACCAATGGTAACAGGTGTATTGAAAAACTATAAAGCACCAGAAAAAATTGAATATTCTGTCGATGTACAACCTTATTTAAAAGCGACAAGCCATATCAAAATTGATGGGATTGTTAAAGAATATGCCGATAAAATCGTAGGCAATGAAAAAGATCCATTGAAAAAAGCAGAACTGATTCATCAATGGATTGTAAAAAATATGGAACGTGATAATTCTGTATTGGGTTGTGGTGATGGTGATGTAGAAAAAATTCTCACAACAGGTGTATTGAAAGGAAAATGTACTGATATAAATTCCGTATTTGTGGCGTTGGCACGTGCTTCAGGTATTCCTGCGCGTGAAATTTTTGGTATTCGTTTAGGTGCAGCACCAAAAATGGAAAAATATTCAAAGAAAGCCTTTGGTAGTGCGAAAGATGGTGTTGCTAACGAAGATGGTGGACAACATTGTCGAGCAGAATTTTATTTAGCTGGCTTTGGTTGGGTGCCAGTGGATTCTGCTGATGTGGCAAAAATGCGTTTAACTGAGAAGAAATCAGTTGAGGATCCTGCGACACAAGCGGTAGCAAAATATCTTTTCGGTAACTGGGAAGCAAATTGGGTGGGCTTTAATCATGCGCGTGATTTCGATCTTTACCCTGCACCAGCCTTAAAACCAATTAATAATTTTGGTTATCCATATGCGGAAATTGGTGGTGATCCATTAAATTCATTTAATCCGAAAGAATTTGGTTATGAGTTCATTTCTAAAGAAATCAAATAATCAATTTATAGTGAGTTGTGTTACTGCAGTGGTGGCTGCAGTAACCTCAACATTATGCTGCATTGCACCATTAATCTATTTAGTTTTTGGTATCTCTTCGACTTGGTTAATTGAACTTAATCGCTTTGATTATTTGCGGATTCCAATGTTACTAATTTCATTAGGGGCATTTGCATATGGGTTTTGGCTACTCATCTTTTCTAAAAAAATTATCTGTACCAAATATTTATCACGAAAATGGCTGATCGCTTTGTATTGGTTAGTATTTATCGTGATTTTATTTTTTCTCACTTATCCCACTGTATTACCTTGGATTTTAGAATAAGAGGTGTTGATATGTTAAAGAAAATTATTCTTGCGACCTTGTTTGCATTGTTTACGGTTCAAAGTGTTTCTGCCACAGAAGCACAGATACAAACAGTAAATAAGCAAGCTGAACAACGTGAAGTTTCTTTTTATATCAAAGAGATGACCTGTCAATTATGTGTGTATTTAGTCAATAAAGAGTTGCGAGCGTTGGATGGTGTGATTAAAACCAAGGCAAATATGAATGAACATACTGTGAAAGTGATTGCCAACTCTAATGTAACAGATCAACAAATGATCCAAGCGATTGAAAAGTTACATTATACTGCTAAGGTGATTGGGTAACTTATTGATATAATTTTAATATTCCTCTCCCTCTTCATTTTTTTGAAGAGGGGATAAATTAAAACGATTTTTCAAGCAATAAATTGATATTTTTATCAGTATAAGAATAGAGCGAAGGAAGGTTACTCATTTGTTGTTTCCAATTAAACTGTAGTTTCGGAGTAATATTCCACCACTGCCAATCGCGTTTCCATAGGGTTAAACTGCTTTGGTAGATGTTGTCTTGCCTAATTTTATTAAGAGGTAAAATTCCACCTAAAATGGCTTGATCTTGATATTTACGTTTTGCAATAGAAAAATTTATCTGGCTAGAAATGCCAAAACTCCATTCTTGTTTCCAGCCAAGACGCAAACTTTGAGTATGATAGGAATATTGCTTCACTTGAGTATTTTCACGTAAAGCGTCAATACCGATATAGAAAAATTGGGTACTTTTAGGTAACCATAATAAAGTGGTAGAAAATAATTGGCTATGACCATCTAAATCTCTATTTTGTAGATAATAATTTTTTGCATATTCAAAGGTATTGGAAAGTTGAAAATGATTACTTAACCAACGAGACCATTCCAATGTTAATCCATTACTTTGTTGATAGCGATGATTTCCTACCCAACGCCATTGGTAAAAAGGCAGTACAGAGAATTGCTGAATCGCATTCTTATGTTTATAACCCAGACTTAGGCGGTTTTGAATATCGGTATAATCGTGTTGATCCCAATAATATTTACCATTAAGGCTGTTTTCTAAGGCAAGGTAGTGAGCTTGTATTAAGTTAAAATCTTTGCCAACGCTACCACTAAACGCAAGACCATGTGCTGATTGTGGCAACATACTTGAATTTTTCTGAAACCCCGTATCTTCAATATTCATATCAGAAGAAACATTATTGATGTTATTGGTTTGAGTGTAATAGGCATTAAAGCGGCTATACCAACGATTCCGTTGTTGAATCGCTTCAAGATAGAGATCGATGAGCTGTTCAATAGCGGGTGGTAAATTATCTGATTTAACAAGCTCAAATTGTGCTTGCGCCTCGTTATTTTGTTGATTTAAAAAGAGAACTTTCGCTAATTCAATCCGCACAGGATTTAATTTTGGATTGATAGCTAGAATTTGGCGTAGGAGATTGATTGCCCTATTATAGTCTAGATTATTCTGAGCTAAAATACTCTCAGCAAATAATATTAAGGATTTATCCGTTTCAGGAAAAATAAGATATAAGGGTAAAAATTTATTAATTAGATCAGAATTTCTTTCTTGAACAGCAAGGTTTAACCCCTTTTCAGTGAGTATTTTATTATTTTTAAACTGATTGAACCAAAAATCAGTGTTGGTATTTTGTATCTTTTCTGTTGATGCAAAAGAATTTGTTTGTACAGATATTGATAAAAGAGCAGTTAGAGAAAAAATAAATCTATTTTTCATTATGATGATAAAGAGTTAAAGTTACAAAATAATCAATACACTTCTAGATGAAGTGTATTGATTGACGATATTATTGTTTGCTACCAGCGAATACACCTTGTGCTTCAATAATTTTTGAACCTTTTTCTAAATCACCGACGATAGCACCAACAACTTCTTCATGTTGTTTTCCTGCAACAAAACCATAAAAACTACCATATGATAGGGCATAGCCTTTAAGGTTACCGGCTACATGACCGAAAATATTAAAATTGCTACCAGATGACATTTTGGTGATATCAGATGTTTCAATTTCTGCTTTATTAATAGTAATCTTTCCATTTTGAGCAAAATCAAATGCTCCAGTAATTTGTTTATTCTTAATAGTCATATTCATCGTACCATTTAAGAATTTATTTGTTTGTTCTGGGGCAGTGAAAATTGCTTTCCCTTTATAACTTGCATCTAAGTTATCTGGTAGAGTACTAGGTATATCTTTTGCAGCGAAAACAACACGGTAATCTGGTGAACGTGTTGTTCCCATATTGTGTAAACCATAAGCGGTATAGGATTGATGATAAGCATTCTCTCCAGTTTGTTTGGTTAAAGCCTCATAGACTTTTTTA
This sequence comes from Gallibacterium melopsittaci, assembly GCF_042433085.1. NCBI lineage: Bacteria > Pseudomonadati > Pseudomonadota > Gammaproteobacteria > Pasteurellales > Pasteurellaceae > Gallibacterium > Gallibacterium melopsittaci. The sequence goes on along the minus strand of NZ_JBHLWA010000041.1, from coordinate 8,150 downwards.
TAAACGCTTTGATCACTTTTGGTTGCTTTAACAATTTTATGTCTTGCATCAACAAGTTCTCCAGCACCATCTTTCATAAATCTAACATCACCGGTTGCATAAAATGCTGTATCAGTACTCTTTGACGAATTCTGAGTTGAAGAATTATTTGTTGTAGCAGTAGATTTCACACCATTACCGCCACCAGAACTACCACAAGCAGCAACAGATAATGAAATAAAGATTGCCAATGTGATTGGTTTAAAAGGAAATTTTTGCATAATAGATCCCCATAAAAATTGTGATTAAATTGAGCAAAATAGGTAGTTTTGCAATGAAAAAACGTAATAAAGAGAATGTTTTTATTAACAAAGTGTTTTGCTAATTAAAAACTTCCTTAGTTTAAAAAAAAACAAGCGGTTAGCGTTAAAAAAGTGAAAATTTTTATTGATGAATTACAAGATGTCGTGATTAATTTGTGATCTTTTGAATTAAGAGAATAACTACAGTAATTTTTTACAGCTGAGTGTGATTTTAAGGGGTAAAGAATAGAAAAAAACGGCGATTATTGTGATCGCCGTTTTTAATACAAAGGAAGAACTGAAAATTATAAACTTTCAGTGAAAGTACGAGTGATTACATCGCGTTGTTGTTCTGGAGTTAAAGAGTTAAAACGAACTGCATAACCAGAAACACGGATAGTTAATTGTGGATATTTTTCTGGGTGTTTTACAGCGTCTTCTAAAGTTTCACGACGTAATACGTTAACATTTAAGTGTTGACCACCTTCTACTTTCACAGTTGGCGCAACATCAACTGGTAATTCACGATATTCAATTTTACCTAATTCGTTGATTGCAACGATTTGGTCTTCAGCATAATCACCTTTTGCACATAAACAACGTGCTTCACCTTTTTCGTTGTCTAGTAACCAGAATGAGTTAATTAAATTGTCATTTGCTGCTTGTGTAATTTGAATACCTTTAATCATGATAGCCTCCGAAAGCATCTAATTATTAACTTAAAAACTGCCTAAATTTTATCAAAATATTTTATACTTTCAAAATAAATTGCAATATTTTGCCTAACTCAAGAATAAAAAATTTAACTTCTATGAGTTAATTTGATTTCAATCAATAAATAAGAGGGAAAAAATTTCCTAAGTATATTTTTTGTTTACGTTTAGCTAATGAAGTTGTAACAAATGAGTGCGTAATTTTTATTTGTGATTTCAGAAAATGTTTTTTTATAATTGAACGGTTTTAGAAAATAACAAGGATACGACCATGAGAACATGGAAAGAGATGATCGGGGCGGAAAAATCTTTGCCTTACTTTCAACATATCTTGCAACAAGTCCAACAACAACGTGATTTAGGGAAAATTATTTATCCGCCTAAAAGTGATGTGTTCAATGCTTTTCGTTATACGGAATTTGATCAGGTGAAAGTAGTGATTTTAGGACAAGATCCGTATCATGGACCAAATCAAGCACATGGTTTGGCTTTTTCAGTACGACCAAATGTCCCACCACCACCTTCATTAGTTAATATTTATAAAGAATTAAGTCAAGATATTGCTGGTTTTCAAATTCCTAATCATGGCTATTTAGTAGATTGGGCAACACAGGGTGTATTGTTATTAAATACAGTGTTAACAGTGGAACAAGGAAAAGCACATTCACATGTTAATTTTGGTTGGGAAACCTTTACTGATCATGTGATTGCCACTTTAAATCAACATACGACTGGATTAGTCTTTTTGTTATGGGGAAGTCATGCACAGAAAAAGGGGGCTTTTATTGATCGGCAAAAGCATTGTGTATTGACTGCGCCACATCCTTCCCCATTGTCTGCACATCGTGGTTTTTTAGGTTGTCACCATTTTTCACGAGCCAATCGATATCTGATTCAACAAGGGAAAACCCCAATTGATTGGAAGTTAGCAAATTTATAAGAGAGAAATAGATTTATGTTAGCCGTTATTTCACCAGCGAAAACGCTGGATTTTAATTGTCCATCTCCCATTACTACAGTTACTCAACCAAATTTAACTAAGTATAGCCAAGAATTAATTGAGATTTGCCGTCAGTTATCACCAGTTGACATAGCTTCATTAATGAAAATCAGTGATAAGTTAGCAGGCTTAAATGCGGCACGTTTTGCAGAATGGCAGTTGGAGCATAATGTCATCAATAGTAAGGCTGCGATATATGCGTTTAAAGGTGATGTTTATACGGGATTAGATGCTGAGAGCTTATCTGAAGCAGAAATTAACTTTGCACAAACACATTTACGGATGTTATCAGGATTGTATGGTGTATTACGACCATTAGATTTAATGCAGCCCTATCGTTTAGAAATGGGAACCAAATTAGCCAATTCTAAAGGTAAAGATCTTTATCATTTTTGGGGCAATATTATTACTGAACAATTACAACAAGCATTGGATCAACAAGGGGATAATATTTTGATCAATGCTGCATCGGATGAATATTTTAATGCAGTTAATCCTGAGCGTTTAAATGCAACAATTATTAAACCTATTTTTATGGACTATAAAAATGGCAAGTATAAAATTATTAGCTTCTATGCGAAAAAGGCACGAGGCTTAATTTGCCGTTATATCATACAGAACCAACTTACCAATCCTGAACAATTAAAAGAGTTTGATTTAGCAGGATATTGGTTTGATAAAAATGCTTCAACTTCAACAGAATTGGTGTTTAAACGGGAGTTAAAAGATGATTAAACAATTACCTTTATTAGGCGTATTGTTGTTAGCTGGTTGTGTTAGCCATCAGGTGAGTCAGCATAAAATTCAAGTACCCACAAAATTAAGTTTTGCACAACAACAGTACCAGTTAAGTAAAACGGATGATTTAGGTAGTGTAGTGAAATATACCTATCAATTAATGGATGCGAATAGTAATAAAAATTCACATTTAGAGATTTTTCAAGATTTACAACAAGATTTTGCGAAAACCGATCCAACCTATCAACAACGGATGACACTGCGTGAACAAATGTATGCACGTTCGGATATCAAAGTGTTTAATAATCAAGTGAACAACGGTAAGTTATATAGCTATGTAGTGTATCCACCAGCAGAACAGTTTACGGATTATCAAGTTGATGTAGCAAAAGGGGAGAATGTAGCCTCTTGTGGGTTTGTACAGTTGCAATATAGTGAACAATTCGCCCCAGTAAAAAGTAGCACAATGGCAGTATTGAAAAAACTGGAACAACAAAAAGCACAGCCATTAGTTCAAACGATGATGCAATATCCATTAGCGTGGAGCTGTAATGAAAAATAGTTATTCAATCTATGTTAAGCGTGCTGCTTGTTTTGCCATTTTTACTGCACTATTTTTGGTCTTAATAAAGTCGATTGCGTGGTGGAAAACAGGATCTGTCAGTATTTTAGCAGCGATTACTGATTCATTATTGGATTTATTAGCTTCTTTTACCAGTATGCTAATTCTCCGTTTTGCATTAATGCCAGCAGATGATAATCATTCGTTTGGGCATGGTAAGGCGGAATCTTTGGCATCATTAGCTCAAGGAATGTTTATTTGTGGTTCAGTTGTTTTCTTGTTTTTACAAGGGATACAACGTCTGAATTCACCTGAATTAACGGATCATAATATTTGGGGGATTGCGGTAACCGTCATTTCTGTTGTGATGACGGGAATTTTAGTCGCATTCCAAAAATATACAATTAAGTTAACTGACAGCCCAGCAATTAAAGCGGATAGCCTACACTATCAGACAGATTTATTTATGAATCTTGGTATCTTGTTAGCATTAGTGTTGAGTTATTATGGCTTTGTCATGGCGGATGCGATTTGTGCATTGATTATTGCTGTTTATATTTTGATTAATGCGTTGAAAATGGTCGCAGAAGCGATCCAAATGTTATTGGATGTTGCCTTGCCAGATGAAGAGATTGAGTTAATTAAGCTAATTGCAAAACAAAATAAACATGTGTTGGGTATTCATGATATAAAAACACGTCGTGCAGGAGCAGTTCGTTTTATTCAATTACATTTGGAATTAGAAGATCATTTACCATTAGTGGTAGCACATGACATTACTGAAGAGTTGGAGCAAGCATTATTAAAAGCCTTCCCTCATTCAGATATTATGATTCATCAAGAACCTACTTCGGTAGTAAAACAAGAAATGTTACAACAACAGCCTAACTCCTGATTAGATCAAAAATTACGAAAGTAATCGTAAATTTCACTAGAGCATAAGTAGTGAATAGTGTAATCTTAGCGCGTTTTTGATTTATTTTTAGCTTTAAAATATTTCCTAGTGAGGACGAAAAATGATTAAGAAAATTGCCGTATTAACGAGTGGTGGCGATGCGCCAGGTATGAACGCAGCGATTCGTGGTGTTGTGCGCGCAACATTATATGAAGGCTTGGAAGTTTATGGAATTTATGATGGCTACCAAGGACTTTACTTTAATAAAATTAAAAAATTAGAGCGTTATCATGTGTCTGATATTATCAACCGTGGTGGTACGTTCTTAGGTTCAGCACGTTTCCCAGAATTTAAAGATCCTGCGGTACGTGCGAAATGTGTTGAAAATTTACGTTTCCACGGTATTGATGCGTTAGTTGTTATCGGTGGAGATGGTTCATATATGGGAGCAAAATTATTGACTGAAGAGCATGATTTCCCATGTATTGGTTTACCAGGCACAATTGATAATGATGTGGCTGGAACGGATTATACTATTGGTTATCATACAGCATTAGAAACAGCAGTAGATGCGATTGACCGTTTACGTGATACCTCAAGTTCGCATCAACGTATTTCTATTGTGGAAATTATGGGACGTTATTGTGGTGATTTAACGTTAGCAGCAGCGATTGCAGGTGGTTGTGAATTTATTGTTGTGCCAGAACGTCCATTTGAGCGTGAAGCATTAATTCGTAAAGTAGAATATGGTATTGAAAAAGGTAAACGCCATGCGATTATTGCAATCACAGAACATATGTGTGATGTCAATGAATTAGCGAAAGAAATTGAAGAGCGTGTAAAACACGAAACGCGTGCAACTGTATTAGGTCATATTCAACGTGGTGGTGCACCTTGTGCCTTTGACCGTATTCTTGCATCTAGAATGGGCGTTTATGCAGTAGAACTTTTACTCCAAGGAGAAAAAGGGTGCTGCGTAGGTATTCAAAATGAACAATTAGTACACCACGATATTATTGATGCGATTCAAAATATGAAGCGTACTTTCAAAGAAGATTGGTTCAATACTTCAAGAAAACTTTACTAAATTTATCGTAGAGAATTTTAAAATTAGCACATACAGGTTATGACTTGTATGTGCTTTTTTATCTAATAATTCATTTGATAATAATTTTTCTCTATTAAATAAAATGAGATATAATTTCACCAAAATTTTACAATTATCCCAATGGAGAAAAATTTATGAAAAAAATCGTGATTGTTGGTGGTGGTGCAGGTGGTTTAGAACTTGCAACATTTCTCGGTCATAAATTAGGTCGTAAGAAAAAAGCAGAAGTGATTTTGGTTGATCGTAACCAAACTCATTTATGGAAACCATTGCTACATGAAGTCGCAACAGGATCTCTCGATGATGGTGTTGAAGCAGTTAGTTACCGTGCACATGCAAGAAATCATGGCTTCCTATTTCAACAAGGTCATATTACAGGGCTTTCTCGTACAGAAAAAAATATTACATTAGCACCTATTACGGATGAGCGTGGCAAGCTATTAGTGGCAGAACGTAAAATTAATTATGATATTTTGGTTTTAAGTATTGGCAGTAAGTCGAATGACTTTAATACCAAAGGAGTAAGCGATCACTGTATTTTTCTTGATAGCCCTGATCAAGCGTTATATTTCCAAAAACGTATGATGCAGCTCTTTTTGAAGTTTTCGGAGGATAATTTATCTGCAGATGAAGTGGTGATGTCCGATAAAATTCAGCTTGTTGAACCAAATAAAATTAATATTGCGATAGTTGGGGCTGGAGCAACTGGCGTTGAATTATCAGCGGAATTATATAATGCCGCACAATATTTATCTGGCTATGGTTTTGGTAAGATTGATAATAGTTGTTTAAAAGTAACGTTGATTGAGGCTGGAAATAAAATTTTACCTGCACTTTCAGATCGCATTATCAATTCTGCACATAAAGAATTAAATGCGTTAGGTGTTGATGTGCGTATCAATACACGTATTATTGAGGCAACGCCTAATAGTTTAATTACACATGATGGAGAAGAGATTAAAGCAGATTTAATGGTTTGGGCAGCAGGAATTCGAGCCTCTGATGTAACGAAACAGTTTGATGGTTTAGAGATTAATCGCATTAATCAATTACAAGTGAAAGATACGTTACAAACAACATTAGATGAAAACATTTTTGCCATTGGTGATTGTGCTGCATTATTACAAAAAGATGGTAAACCTGTACCGCCACGAGCCCAAGCAGCACACCAGATGGCGAGTATGTGCGGAAAAAATATCCTTGCCTTGTTAGAACATAAACCATTAAAGGCTTTTACTTATTATGATCATGGTTCATTAGTGTCTTTATCAAGATTTAGTACAGTTGGAAACTTAATGGGAAATTTGGTACGAGGCTCGATGACAATTGAAGGACATATTGCACATTTTATCTATGTTTCTTTATATCGTATGCACCAAGTTGCTTTACATGGTTGTTTTAAAACGGCTTTATTTATGTTAGTGGGACGCTTAAACCGTTTTATTCGTCCATTAATGAAGTTACATTAGTTTTAACTATTCATTTTTGTAAAAGTTTTTGCGAACCAAAGAGGTAAGGTTGTATTAACGCTTACCTCTTTAATTAACTTGCTTATAAGATCTTATTTAACCCATTGAACAATATCTTGGAGTGCTTGACGAGTTTTAGCAGGTTGTTCTTCATCACGATAACCAAAACCAACCATCACAGATACCCCAAAGTGTTGCGGATCTAACGCACCTTCTTCGATTAAAATCTTTTCAACCGCTTCACGATTAAACCCTTCGATAGGACAAGAATCAATCCCCATCATTGCAGCTGCTGTCATCATATTAGCCATTGCAATATAAGTTTGTTTACTTGCCCAATCAAATAGGCTAGTTGCACTATCAGCAATAGCAAAATCTTGAGTTTGCCATTGTTTGAATAAACTGCCCATTCTTTCAATAATTTCACGCGGTTTATGTTGAATATCAGTCATGATGTGTTCTAAATAAGCAGAACCATAACGAACATCATCTTGTTTACGCGCTAGAATAATAACGAAATGACTTGCTCCAGCTAAACTTCTTTTTGCACCCCATGCAACAGGTGCAAGTTTGTCTTTAATCGCCTGTTTTTCAATAACAAGAAATTTCCAAGGTTCAAAACCAAAAGAACTTGGAGAAAGACGAGCTACTTCCAGAATAGTTTTGAAATCTTGTTCACTAATGATTTTGTTAGGATTAAATTTTTTACAAGCGTAACGGAATTGAAATGGTTTAAGTACTTCTAGATTATTCATATTGTTTTTACCTTTTATCTAAAAAAATAGGCAGGCACTATATCATTACACGGCAATAATAGAAAGTACGCACAGATCTGATATATAATATACTATAATTTACTTAAGTATCATTTTTATATTATTGAGGTAATCAATAGCTTATGACAAAAAATATAGAAGAGAAAAATCCTGAATTAACAGCAATTAGTACTCATACTATGAATCCAAATTGTTTAGATCAGCCTTGTCCGATAGAGATTGCTTTAGATATTATTGGTGGAAAATGGAAAGGGGTTATTTTATATCGTTTATTGGGTGGGACTAAACGTTTTAATGAGTTGCAAAAATTATGCAAAAATATTACTCAACGCACATTGACATTACAGCTAAGAAGTTTAGAAAGTGATGGTTTAGTACAACGTACTGTCTATGCAGAAGTTCCTCCTCGGGTTGAATATACGTTAACACCATTAGGGGCTTCAATGGAACCTATTATTCAGGCTTTATTTGAATGGGGTATAGCGTATAAACAAACAATAAAAGGTCAGTCATTGTCAGAAAAATGACATTAAAAGGCATATAGGACAAAAAAGTTGGTAAAAAGTGGTTTAAAAGCATATAGTACAAGGCTTTAAACCACTTTTTTG